>JAUWXF010000231.1 GCA_030616475.1 Desulfobacterales bacterium | reverse complement strand
TGGCGGGCAGGTCTCGCGTTTGTCGCTCCTGACACCTGACACCTGACACCAAAAAGTAGGAACAAAAGAACTTATCTCTTGGCGCCCGCATCCTTGATAAGTGTAAACCGAGGAATGAAGGATGCCCAAAGGAGAGACAAACCATGGATCTAAACATGAAGGTATTGGTGGTCGATGATTTTGCCACCATGCGGCGTATTGTGAAAAATGTTCTTAAGCAGATCGGTTCACAAAGATAGTGGAGGCCGACGATGGATCAACCGCCCTTGCGGTGCTTAAGAAGGACCAGGTTGGCTTGATAATATCCGACTGGAACATGCCCAAGGTATCAGGGCTGGACCTGTTGAAAACCGTAAGGAGCGATGAATCGATGAAGGATATGCCATTTCTGATGGTTACTGCAGAGGCACAGAAAGATAGTGTTGTTCAAGCGGTTCAGGCCGGTGTAAGCAACTACATTGTAAAGCCTTTCACACCAGAGGCCATCAAGGAAAAACTGGAACAGATATTCAAGAAATAGACGGCGAAGGCCTCCGGCCCGTAGGGCCTACGCCCCGGAGGGCTCTGCGAGCCGGAGGCCCCCAAGGGGAGGGGGAGTTTGTGGACGGGCGCTGTCTAACGAATGTGGGGACTTAACGTGGGCAAAATATGCACATGCCCTTCGTGCAATTACAGGTATCGAGATCCCGAAGCGCTTGAGGGAAAGATTGTTTCCTGTAATAAATGCGGCCTAAGATTTAAAATTTCCTTCAAACCTGCGGGTGATCAAAAGAAATCGCTTCAGAAAAGTGCCGTCATGAAAGAGGCGGTTCAGGAACCCACCCATGAAAAAGATGGAAGACAGGAGGCAGGTAAACGCATTGAAGAGCAAAAAGTCTCTGATAGCGCGTTTAGTTTGACGGTTTCACAGCACAAACTCGAGGCCCATATGTGTCCAAGGGGACCAGTGCCTGTTGAAATTTCTTTGGGCGATATTAAAGAACTGCTTGCAACGCAAGGGATCAAGTACGGCATTGTTGATGACACGGTAATAACGGAATATCTGAAAAATAGACCCATCCAGAAAAAACCGTGGAGGATTGCAGAAGGCAAAGCACCCGAACCGGCCCGGGACGCCAAGGTCAAACATCACTTTGACACGGATCCGTCAAAAATCGGCACAGTCAAGGAAGGCGGGATCATCGACTTCAAAGAGCGGGGAGAAATTCCACAGGTAAAAAAAGGAGATCTCATCGCTGAAAAGATTCCTGGCATAGACGGAACGCCGGGGATAGATGTATTTGGCAACCCCATTCCTGCGCCAAAACCCAAAGATATCAAACTTCGATGCGGGAAAGGTGCTGAAACAACCGAAGATGGACTCAAGGTTCTTGCGAAGCTTGATGGACGGCCTGAGATTTTGGCCTATGGTAAGCTGTCTGTGTGGTCTGAACTCAAAATATCCGGTGATGTGGGGCTTGACACGGGGCACATCGACTTTGCCGGCAATATTGACGTGCGCGGATCGGTCCAGGACGGCTTCAGTGTACGAGGCGGAAAGCTGTCGGCCAAGGAAATAGGCAAAGCAGAAATAGACATTGATGGAGATATTGTCGTCCTGGGAGGAATTATTGGCGCACGCATCAAGGCCAGCGGAAACGTAAGAGCCATACATGTCCGTGCATCGGATATTGAAGCTTTGGGTGATGTTGTGGTGGATAACGAACTCTTGAATTCCCGAATCGAGTCAAGCGGTGCGTGCCTCGTTAAAAGGGGCAAGATTCTTTCCTCATCGATTTCCGCGAAAAAAGGCATAGAAGCAAATGAGATCGGCTCTGACACATCAAATCCATGCACTTTGGTTGTCGGTCTCGATGAAAGGGCCAGAAACGAGATTGATAGGATTAAAGAACAAATTACACTGAAACAAGAAGAGCAGGAAAAGCGTGAAACACGGGTGGATGAACTCCGGGAGGAATCCAACAGGCTGGACAAGGAAACAGGAGAACTGGCTCAAGTTCAGGACCGCGCTATGGTGGAACTACTGACCTTAAAGGAGGAGATGGAAGAACTGGAAAAGGCAAACAATAGTGAAAAACTGGCTCAGGCTGAAATGCTCATCAAGGATTTGGATTCAAAAATGAGTCAGACCGAAAAGACCCTGGAACAACTCTTCAATAAACAGGATCGAATTACGACAAAAATTTTCGGCTTTCAAAATGAGATCAATGATTCCCAAGAAGAGATTAAGGAATTTCAGGATGAAATCGAAGCCCTGTCTGAATGGTCACGCAAGGAAAAGCCGTTACCCGTTATAAAAGTTTATCGCATGATTTTTTCTCATACCACCATCAGAGGGCTTCATTCCTCAGGTACATTGAAAAAAAACATGAGTTATGTCTCTATCAGGGAGACTGAGAGCTCCGATCCTGATTCCGGGGTCAAATGGAAGATGAAGATTTCGAGACTTAGGTGAGCCCGCAACCACCACTCACTCGTTATGAGCGCGCAATCCGGCTCACCCCCACCATGACCATTAGGGAAAGAATAATAGGCAGCATGCTCAAGTACTGGGGACCAAGCACATGCCGCAAAAAGGCATCACCGCCGCTTGTGAGAACGGCCTTCAGAAGGGTCCCGCCATGGATCTTTCCCAGTATGGCCCCAGTCCCCCCGACCACAATCGCCCAAAGTGCCCCCGTCGATGTAATCTTCAGGCTTTCCTGAAAAAAAGTGGCCAGGGTGGGAAATACAACACCTCCAACAAACACCGTATAGCCAAGGAGCAGCGAGGAAATGATCCCCTGCTGAAGGCTGGCAATAAGCCAGGCAGCCCCCCCCACGGCCAGGAGCGCCCTCCTGGTGACTCTTAGGTGGTGTTCCTTTGAGTCCCCATAGAGTGGACGAAGCACATTCAGAGAGAGGATGGTCGAAGCAGAGATGAGGCAGGTGTCGGCAGAGGACATGATCGCCCCTAGAAAGCCTGCCACGATCAGGCCCTTGAGGCCCACTGGTATGAGGACGCTAAGGGTCTCTGGCAATGCAGCCTCAGCAGGGATTCCCGGAAATTGCGCGCGGGCCAATACCCCAAAAAAGGCGAGTAAGAAAGAAAGGGGTATGACCGCCAGCGCAGCCAGTAATGCGGATCTGCGGGCTACCTGATCGTTTCGGGCGCATAGGACCCGGGAATAGATATCAGGACCCACCAGGTAGGGAAGCCCCACAATCAGAGGATAAAAAACCAGGGTTTCATACCAGCCAAAGGCGGTTGAGACCGGAAAGCACAGGTGCTCCGACGGAACCTGCTTCCACAGAGCAGTCAGGGAATCCTGGGATGAAATCAGGAAGGCCAATGAAACGAAAAGCCCCCCTACAAAAAGGATCAGTTGCCAAAAGTCGGTCCTGATGACCGAAAGTTGCCCTCCCCAGAAGGTATACACGATGAATACAATCGCGACTATTCCAAGCGCAAACCGGAAATCAAGAGAAAGAAGAGAGCACAGGAGTTGTCCCCCGGCGATCAACTGGGCGGCTATGACCCCACACCAGGCCAGGGCAATCACAAGCCCGGCAGTGAGAGCCACCCTCTGGCCATAAGCGTCTTTCAGGATGTCAGGCAGCGTGTAGACATTGAGGGCGCGAACTCGCGAGGCTAGAAAGAGACCGAAAGGAATCAGAGCAATCCCTCCGATCAGTGACCACCAGGCACCGGTCAACCCGCGGGAATAGCCCAACCCGATAATGCCCATCGTGGAGGACGCTCCAAAGATGGTAGCAACCAGAGAGGCAGTCACCCGGCTTGTATGATATCTGCGTTCTGCCACCCAGTAGGATTCAGCAGATTGACGCCGGCTGCGCCAGCCTACAAAGAGCACGACGGAAAAATATCCCACAATGATAATCAGATCTATCATTTCTTACGGACTATAATGGCCCTCACTCCATTGCAAGGTAAAAGTTGGCTATTGGGCGACAGTCTTTTTTTGCCATGGCAAGTTTCACTAAAATGTGGTAAACACATAGAGAATAATCGGCATCCTTCATTCCTCGGTTTACACTTATCAAGGATGCGGGCGCCAAGAGATAAGTTCCTTTGTTCCTACTTTTTGGTGTCAGGTGTCAGGTGTCAGGAGCGACAAACGCGAGACCTGCCCGCCATTGCCGTGTATGCGGGCATTGTAACCTCGGTGTGACCCAGGCGTTGGCAGGCGGG
>JAUWXF010000181.1 GCA_030616475.1 Desulfobacterales bacterium | reverse complement strand
TTTACTTCTTCTACCTCTGACAATATAAATCAGTCTTTTAATCACCTCAGTCAATTTTCCCACTTTCTTGGCCTCCAGAGCGATCTGGTGTCTCAGTCAAGCCCATCAAAGATTGCCTTGCACTATCACCACTCACACAATGAAGAACCCTATGGCAGATGTCTTGCCACCATCTATAACTTCAAACAACTAAAGATGTCAAATGCATATCATAATTCTTGGAGGATTTCAATTAAGATACATAGATAACAGAAACCTCCCCTTTCAGGCCCCCGGCATCGGGATGGTATGCTTGAAAACATGAAAATACCATTCAAAGGCCATACCATGTAAAGGGGCCAAATTAACGAATTCCACACCAACACCTTTCCCTGTAACATGGGCGATCCGGGATCTTACCCGGATGGGGTGCTCCTCAAATTGTGAGGAAGCTTCCGTCAAACCACGCACGATGAAACTACAATCAACAAACGATGAAGCCCCGGCCGGAACTTTGAGGGGCTAATTCACGGAAGAAAACTTTGATGCAACACCGTGCCCTGCTACGGCAGGTAGGAAGGAAAACCGAAAACCCATCTACAGATATTACTTCGATTTTTCGATTAGCTTTATGTTGAATTTGACTTCTTGTTTGCTTTTGTCGTCTTCGTTGAAGGTCACTGTCAATTTATGTAAACCTTCCAAGTCGACTTTTAAAGGGGCAAATATTGCAAACATCAAAAACATAGTCCGGCCTCTAAGAGTCTCTGGAACAGTACCATTTATAATTTTGCCAAGTTGGTTTCCAGGCGGATCTACAACTTTTATGGAGAAGGAATATCCACTCTTGACGTTTTTAACCAAAATGGCAAAGCATAACTTTGGAAAGGAATAAGGGATCCATGGCACCGTTATGTCAGGATCTGGTCCATATGTCCCAATAAACGACAATTTGTTACCTACTTCTTCTCTAATATCATCACAAACAATTGCATACTCAAGTTTTGGCTTTCTTGCCCCCACTTGCTTAACCCTCCTATTCAGATTAAGGGTGGAATATACTTTTGGTTACTCTCGGTTTTCAAAACTTTTCCAGAGGAAATCATCAGATCGCTTTCTGTTCCCGACCGATTGACCACTGACAGTTTGGAGTGGGCGATTGCGTGGTACCACTCATGAGAGGGCATCCAGATTCTAACAAAATCCTCTGCTTGACTTTCCACAATCAATTTCCAAGTAACAACATAGTCGTCTTCTATCTTTTCAGCGATTATCAATGAGTCAATATCTGATTTCTTAAGTGGTATTTTTGCCAAATACCCAAAAAGCTTTTGCGCCTCTTTGCCAGTGGTCCCCTTAAGAATCGAGTATGTTGTTCTAATGAGCCGGTCGTTGTTTTCACTGTGTTGCTGAATGTCGTTTTCCCATTTTGAAAGTGTCGTCTTCCCTATGCCTAATGCTCTAGAAAAAACCTTTGAGGATAAATAGATGTTCTTCCTTAAGAACCTGATCTCCGGGCCTCTGAGTAACGTTGGTTTCTTAAGCAACGTTCTTGCAATCAGTTCGTTAAGCCTTGGTAGACGGAAAATCGAGGGGTATGAAATCCCACAAGAACATTCATAGACGGGTATATTTTGTAGATAGACATTATCTAATCCCGATTCTTTGTAATGATAATTAGAGATTTTCTTGGAAATGGTGTTGCCGCATTCTGGACAATTATCTCTCATAGCAACCTCCATTTTTGGGCATTAGTCATATTCAAAGAAAATGGTGACGCATACCAACTCATCATCGCTCGGAAATGCAACAACCAAAGTGGTTTTTTCACCTTCTATTCTGCCTTCAACTATGCATTTCCAGTTTTTGTGTTTCTTATCATATTTTGGGGGTTCCCTGACTCTGCCATGCAAAAGCAAGGAGGCGACATCGCTATCAATATAGTGTCTATAAGCCATGCTTTTACGGCAATGTGGCATTATTGTGACATAACCGGTACTTAGGATTTCGCGTATTCTTTGTTGTGCTTCTGTGGCAGTAAGCACATTCTTAGTATCGGCCATATTTTCCAAAAGTCAAGGCCAAAAGTTGGTGTAAAACCAACTTTTTCAGATACGGGACTTTGGTATCGAGTTCATAGCATCCCTAGGTTAGGGTTATTTCTTGGGCTTCTTCTGGTATTTTTGCAAAAGCCATTTGATAGCCTCTTCCAAAAGATCGTTAACGGAACGGTCAAGGTCAATGGCTAACTTCTTGATATTCTTGAGAGCTTCTTCATCTATGGTGGTTGTAAACTGTTTGCGTTTCATAAGAGGCCCTATATCACAATTTGATAATTTTACAATGAAAACCATATTCACGGGTTCTTATTGACACCATCCTTTTACAAGTATATAAGGGTACACAGCCACATTCTCCAAACCACAGACGATGAAACTAAAACCAACAAATAAGGCTCAACACACCTCATGTGGCGACGCATGGGGCGGCCCGTCTGTGGCCGGGAGATGTGTTGGGCTCTTTTTTTATCCCCCCATACCTCTTGTGCTGGTCTTTCCATCTCCTGGAATCGGCCCAACGATGGTGTGGGGGGTTTTCATTTTAGGCCGGGGGGGCTGGTACGACCTAAGCCCTTACCCGGTATGAGATCGTGGCTTGTAGGGGCTATTTCGAAGCCGTTATTGGCATAACAGGGGCCACATAGCCGAATAAACCAAAAAAACGCTTTATAACCATTCGAAGGGGGATAGCGGCGATGAAGGAGCGGCGGTTTCGTTTGGAGAGGCGGGAATTTTCCTACTTTCTCTATGTACCTGAAAGACGAAGCGGGCAGGACCGGCGGTCTGGCCTGGGCCGGAAAAGCGAGCAGGATCGCAAGCGACTACAGCCCAACAATGCCTTGGAGAAAGACAAGGTTTTGAAGTAGGCCACAGAATATGCACACCATGAGGGAAATTAAAGCACAAAGTTTTGTGCGCTTGTGGAAAAAGTGTAGGGAGCGGCTGTGGTTACTCCACTGATCATGGGGCGTATATCATACTGTGAATAAACATGCTGGAATTCGTAATGCACTTCTTCATACGGAATATGATTGGAAGGATTCAGGCTCAAGCCTATTGGCAGCATCACATACGTTGCTATAGTTAACCCGAAGGTCAACCCGAGTGTCGCATCTCTGACTGTCTTTCGAATTTCCATGACTCTATGATAGGTCGCTTTTTAGAAAATGTCAAACACAGCCACGACGAAGCCCCTGGAGGCCACGGCTCAGATCCACAGGCGGGCCGTCTCAGGGGCTTCAAACCCGAATTGCAAGCTTACCGTGCCTTCCTATTCATAGGTGTGTGGCCGGGCTTGATTCAGGGCTTGTGGGAGAAGGATAGCCACAGGGGGCAGAGAATGTCAAGGGATACCATAATTAACGCTAATTGCATTTAATTATACGTCATGGACAAATCAGACCCTTTAGATCCTGCCCTGAACAGGATGATAGTGGAAAGCATCCACAATGACGTCATGAAGGCCATGGCCTCGAGGGGCAAGATCGTCTATGACATGGCGCCGGAGGACCTGGACGGGCTGTTTGAGATGATCGCCTTCAATATAAAGGAAAGGGTTGCACGGCACTTCAAGGGGGTCCCTCCGGATACACTCAAGGGGCATTTTAAGGCCGTAGAATCGAGGCCAGGAGAGGCCGCAGGTGCGAGCCTGTCGAGCGTCATCGGACATAGGCAGAGCTGTCTAAGTGCCAATCCGAAAGTACTTTTGACAGCGCAGACGCTTGAATCACCAACACCGTGCGTTTCAGTTCCTTGGCTACCTGTTCGAGACTTTGCACAGGAGCCTCAGGGTTCAACTCTGTAGCAAGGCTTTTTGTAAAACGGACAAAAGGAACATCCTGAAATTTGCCCTCTGGCATCTTGCCATTCTCAAGCGATACCTTACTTGTATCAAATCGGCATACCACAATTTGTGCCGAAGTGACTATCGCCGGGAAATAAAAACGTCGTGGGTGAGTGGGTACGCTCCACTTGTCCAGTTCAAACTCTTGAACTGCCAAGCAATCTACAGCATCCAGTAGTTGGCCGCAAATTCTTTCGAGCATAGGCTTGTCCCCTTCGCCCTTGCCACGAACAGCACAGAAGACCGCCTCTGAAGAACCAGGATCGACTCTCAGATTATTCCAATTTGCACGTGGTTCTTCTGGTGGCATATGATATGTTGACAGGCACCGACATTCTGTAATTCTTTCTCCACGGTGTTCATCAACGAGAAAAACCCAAATTCCATCAAGCGGGCGTTTGCACTCGATCACCACGCGAAGCATCGGATTGTTCTGACGCTTTAGCACGATGTCAATAAACCCTTCTCTGCCCGACTCTTTATCCCTCCATGGATGCTCAAATGAAGCCACATACCACCCATGCGTCTTGGTACTCTTGCTAACTTCATCGGCTACACGTAATTGAAACAGATAGCCAGAAGCGTTCACAATGCTGCGCAATTTCTTTTCATGGTCCTCATTCATTATCTTGCAAAAGTGGGGACAGAGTGGGGACAAACTGCCAATCAAGGGTCAAAAAGTTGGGTTTTTCATTTTTGGCCATGTGGGGGGATGCTGTGGGGGACGGCTGTTTGCCTTAAGGAAAAGGGTTTGTGTTTATCGCGTAACTCCTTGATTTTCTTCTGGTAGTCCCAACGGGGATCGAACCCGTGTCTCTGGCGTGAGAGGCCAGTATCCTAGACCGCTAGACGATGGGACCCGTGTGGCAAAGCGTGATTGGTAAATTACAGAAAAAAGCCTATCTTGTCAATCCCTTTTCAAGGGCCTTCTTGTTCTCTATGAGCGCCTGCACTGGCTTCATACCGAAGGCATCGTTTTTTTCGATCGCCTTAAGGACTGATCCTCCACCTGTAAAAAAATAGTAAAGGGCGTCATCCAATACCGCAAGATAAAGACCAGGGCAAAGGCTCTTAAACTCCTGGAGGGTGTCACCACCGCCATAAAATTTCCAGGCAGCACGGTTCTTGTCGATGGTTCTGTCAAGGGCCTCAGAGCCATCAGTAAAATGGGGTGTATATCCCATGACCGCATTGACAAAGATGGTTTTGGCCGATCCGATCACACCGGCCACCTTCTTGTCCGAAAAGGACCTTTGATCAATGTCGAGGCCATAACCATACGATTTGCCGGGTACGAGGTCCTGAATCTCGACGGTTCTATATTTTCCACGAACCTTTTTTCCCAAGATATCTGCCTCCACAATGTAGGGAAGCTCCACAATCTTATGGGCCTTCTTGTCCTGGGAAACCAGTCTCTTGGCTGCGTTAATATCAGCTTCTGAAACCCCGGCTATCCTAATATTATACCTGGCACACAGATACGTATTGTAAATCACCCCGCCCAGGATGAGATGATCCACCCTTTTGTAGAGTTCATTGAGTGGACCAATCTTGGTGTCATATTTGGCACCCGCCACCACAGCCACAAAAGGCCGATCAGGATGAAGGACCTTTCCCAGGTGGTCAATCTCTTCTTGCATTAGAAAACCCGCATATGATGGCAGGTAACCGGCAATGTCATAAGTCGACACATGGGGCTGCCATGAGCCAAACGCGTCGTTCACAAAGACGTCTGCAAGACCGGCCAATTGACGAGTAAAAGACTCCCCGAGCTCTCCGGTTGCCTCCTCTCCCTCAAACCAGCGGGTGTTGGGCAGATAAATACCGCCGATTTTGTGCTGCCTGAGGTCCTTGATGGCCAGATTAATAGAGGTATCAATCCCGATAATGCCGCGTCTACGTTCAACTCGAAAGGTGGGCACGTGAATCTTGGAGTGAAGTTTTCGTTCCAGGTAGGCAGCGATCGGTTCTATGGAGGTGGAAGGATCACAGGTAATTTCCCCCGTCTTTTTGTCCCGGGGCCTGCCCACGTGGGTCATCAGTATGATCCGGCCGCCCCTCTCAACAATGTTATAGAGTGTGCCGATAGTCCGATCGATGCGGTATGGGTCGCGGATAATACCGTTTTTCACCACATTGTGATCTACACGAACCAGCACGACCTTGCCAGCCAGGTCTGCATCCTGAATCAAGGGGAGCCGATCTTCATCCGGCTCTTTTTTCCTCTTTCGTGCTCTCATAACTCATCGTTCGCTTAATAAATTCGTACTTAGATTAATTCTTATATGGACCTAAATCTTTATCCCGTTTTGGTTTCAGGTTTCAGGTTTCAGGGCATATGTAGGTTTCAGGTGTCAGTGTTCAGGTGTCAGGGCACATGTAGGTTTCAGGTGTCAGTGTTCAAGTGTCAGGAAAGAGAAACGCAAAAACTGAAACCTGACACCCGACACCTGACACCTGGTTTCTGACACCTGACACCTGACACCTCAATCCTC
>JAUWXF010000356.1 GCA_030616475.1 Desulfobacterales bacterium | reverse complement strand
GGGGTGTAAATCAAGATTGTTGGTTATTGAGTTCAATGGCCAGGTGTCAGTGTTCAGGTTTCAGCTCTTTAAGTTTCTCAATCCTGACACCTGAAACACGAAACCTGACACCTTTTCCCCAAAACTAAATACGCAGCAGACGGACACGGATTTTCTCATTGCCAACAGCCGTGATTTACACTCGGTTATTGGTCACTGGTCAATGAAAGTGAGCTAAAGTGAGCTAAAGTGCCTAAAGTTGAAGTCCGTAACAAACCAACTAACCAATCAAATGAACCCAACAAATTCAACCTCCACTTTCAGCCTTCAGCCTTTAGCTATGAGCCTTGAGCTATGAGCTTTCAGCTATGAGCTTTCAGCCTTGAGCTTTGAGCTTTGAGCCCTGAAGTGTGATCACACACATGGCAGCAATGGCCTCCCCTTTTCCGATGGCCCCCAGTCCCTCCATTGTTGTTGCCTTGATGTTGACGTCGCCAGGTTCCAGTTTTAGGACACCGGCAATATTGGCCTGCATGGCCGAACGATGCGGGTCAAGCTTGGGGGCTTCGGCCAGTATGGTCGCATCCACGTTATTGACACAAAAGCCTTTGTCACGAATCAGTTGAAACGTCCGAGCAAGGAGTTCCATGCTGGAAATATCCTTGAAGCGGGGTTCAGTATCCGGAAAATGCTGCCCAATATCTCCCAGACCGGCAGCACCAAGCAAGGCATCGCACACGGCATGGAGGACCACATCTGCATCAGAATGGCCCAGAAGCCCCTTTTCAAAGGGTATGATTACGCCGCCGAGGACCAGTTTGCGCCCTTGAATCAGCCTGTGGATATCGTAGCCGGAACCTACCCGCATCTGGTGCTCTCTTTCTCTGTGTTCGTTTGTATTACACATTCATTATGAGGCAAGATTGGCATCCTTCATTTTCGCCATAAAGTAGTTTACACCTATTGACCAGTGTTCAGGTTTCAGTGTTCAGGTTTCAGGTCTTGCTTTTTCAGTTCCTGACACCTGACACCTGGTGCCTGGTTTCAGTGTTCAGGTTTCAGACCCGCCTGCCAACGCCTGGGTCACACCGAGGTTACAATGCCCGC
>JAUWXF010000096.1 GCA_030616475.1 Desulfobacterales bacterium | reverse complement strand
TCCTCATCTATGGTAATGACGTCAGTCTTCATCCACCCTTGTACTAACATAACACATTACTCTCCTGTAAGATTTTGCTAATATAGACACAATGTCCTTAACTTAAGACATTGAGCCGCTTAAAGTCCCCCTTTGAAAAAGGGGGACCCGCCTGCCGAAGCCTGAGAAAGCATTCAATTTATGTGCCGGCACCCGCCTGCCAGCACCACGTACTTCGTGCAGCTTACATGCTATCATCTCTGGCAATGGCGGGCAGGTTTCGGATTTCGATATTCGGATTTTGCCTGAATATGACTTTTCGTTCAGGCACTAGTTAGGAACCAACAAAACCACTCTGTGAACAAGGCTATCTGCCATGAGCAAAACTAAGAGAAGATTCTTGCACGTCGCCATCGTCATAGTCTTAGTGGCTTTGGGCGCTTTGGGTTTGCGTGCATTGACGGCAAGCAAACCCGAGATCAAGAAGCGTAAACCGACTGCTGCAATACCCATGGTCCGGACGATCACGGTCAAAACCGGGCCACAATCGATTCATATCTTAGGTGAGGGTACGGTCAGACCCTTGCGGGAAATCAATCTGGTGCCTCAAGTAGGCGGCAAAGTGGTTTATGTCTCTCCTTCCCTGGTAAACGGAGGCGAATTCAGCCAGGACGAAACCTTATTGCGTATAGACCCGGTGGACTATCAATTGGCCGTCACCTTGGCCAGAGCCAAAGTGAAAGACGCTGAAAGTCATCTTAGGTTGGCCGAAGAAGAAACCGCCGCGGCACGGCAAGAGTGGCGTCTGCACTATGCCGGCGGCCCTAAAGCAAACAGAAAGCCGCCGCCATTGGTGGCCAAGGAGCCGCAACTGGCGGCAGCTCAAGCCAAGCTGGAAGCAGCCCGGGCGGATCTTAGAAAGGCTCTCTTGAACCTGGAACGGACCGAACTCAAGACCCCTTTTGACGGTCGGGTGAGTCAAGAAAATGTAGATATCGGCCAATATGTCTCCCCCGGACAGGCATTGGCCACACTCTATTCCACGGAGGCGGCCGAGATAGTGCTCCCCCTGGAAGACGAGGACTTATTCTGGTTCCATGTGCCCGGTTTCACCCCTGGTAACAGCCCTGGTTCTCCCGCAAAGGTCCGGGCTCGTATCGCCGGACGGGACCTGACCTGGTCGGGAAAGTTGGTCCGCACCGAAGGGAAATTGGATGAGCGCACCCGGATGATTCGTGTGGTCGTGCGCGTAGAGAAACCCTACGCCAAAAAGCCGCCACTTGCCGTGGGTCTCTTTGTCACCGTGGATATCGAAGGTCGCACCTTGCCCAATGCTGCTATCATCCCCCGGTCCGCCTTGCACCAGGGGGATGTGGTTTGGGTGGTCGATAAGGACAATGAGGACAGCCGGCTTCGCTTCCGCAAAGTGGATGTGGCCCGGATTCAGGGTGATGAGGTCATTGTTCAGGCCGGCTTTCAAGGGGAGGAAAGAGTGGCCATCACCCCGCTTAAGGCGGTCACCGACGGCATGGCCGTGCGGGCGGGAGCAGGAACTTAGTCCGTTACTTGTGAAATTCGTGTTTTTTCTGGCAGAGAATCTTTTGCCATGTTCAACAAAAAGTGATCTAAAGTGCCTAAAGTGAGCTAAAGTTAATGTGCACGCCTTCGGGGTGGTCAGTCTTAAAAACAGGTTGCGCTGAAAGCGTATTCCTCAACTTTAGGCACTTTAGTTCACTTTAGGCACTTTAGGCACTTCTTCTTGTTTCCGGCCCGTCCGCCATCGGCTACGCCTCAGGCGAATGCCGGGCGGGCTTGTCCGGGTTAGGGAGGGGAACCGCTTATGAAAGGCATCGTTGCCTGGTTCGCGGAAAATCACGTTACCGCCAACCTGCTCATGATCTTTCTCTTGGTGGCGGGTGCTGTGACAGGCCTGACCATGAAGCTGGAGGTCTTTCCTGAGACGTCATTGGACCAGATTTCCATCAGGATGGCTTATCCTGGCGCCTCTCCGGCCGAAGTCGAGGAGGCCATCGTTCGCCGGATCGAAGAAAACGTGGCGGGCCTGGCCGGCATCAAACGCATCGACTCCGTGGCCAGGGAAGGGGCCGGTTCCATCAGTATCGAAGTAATGAAAGGCTGGGACCTGCAGAAGCTCCTTGATGAGGTCAAGGCCGAGGTGGACCGCATCACCACCTTCCCCGAAGAGGCGGAAGAGCCTGTAGTAAGGGAGATGACCCATACACATCAAGTGATCAATGTTGCTGTTTACGGTGATGCAACCGAGCCTACTATCAAGCACCTGACCGAAAAGATCAAAGACGAAATCATCAACTTGCCCGGGATCACCTATGCCGAGCTCTCCGGCATCCGGCGGGCGGAGATCCACATCGAGATTTCTGAAGAGACATTACGCCGCTACGGGCTCACCCTGGGCAAGGTAGCGGACGCCGTAAGAAAGGCCAGCCTTGATCTGCCGGCCGGCAGCGTCAAAACAGCAGGTGGCGAAATCCTCGTCCGGACCAAGGGGCGGCGTTACTATGCGGCGGACTATCAAGATATTGCCGTGATAACCCGGTCAGATGGAAGCAAGGTCACGCTCGGCCAAATCGCCAACCTCAGAGATGCATTCGAGGACATAGATATCACGTCCCGGTTCCAAGGCAAACCGTCCGGTGTGATCGAGGTGTACCGGGTGGCGGATCAAAATGCCCTCACAGTGGCCGACACAGTCAAACGCCACATTGAGAAGATCAGACCCGGCCTCCCGGCGGGGGTGGAAATCGATTTTTATCGGGATCGCTCCAAGATATTGAAAAGCCGCATTAACTTACTCTTGAGAAACATGGCCATAGGCTTGATCCTGGTGAGCATCCTGCTGGGGGTCTTTTTGAACGTGCGGCTGGCCTTTTGGATTACTTTGGGCATACCGATTTCCTTTGCCGCCGGGATCCTGGTCCTTCCCAGACTAGATGTGTCCATCAACATGATTTCTCTTTTTGCCTTCATTACGGTGCTGGGTATCGTGGTGGATGACGCTATCGTGATTGGCGAGAACATTTATCGCAAGCACGAGGAGGGGCTTGCGGCCCTTGATGGTGCGGTGAAAGGTGCTATGGAAGTGGGCCGGCCTGTGGTTTTTGCGGTGCTCACCACGGTGGTCGCCTTCTGGCCGCTCCTTTTGGGCTCAGGCACCATGGGGAAGGTCATGCGCAACATCCCGATCGTCGTGATCGTAGTGTTGCTGGGCTCCCTGGTGGAGGCCCTGCTGATTCTACCGGCCCACCTGTCTCGGTCCAAACAGGCAGCGGCCCGAGCGCAAAGGCGCCAACAGAAAGAAAAGCGCATGGTCCGGTGGCTTGCATGGGTCATCAAAGGCCCCTATACCAGACTTGTCAGCTTATGCGTCAGGTGGCGTTATGCAACATTAGCCCTTGGCATAGCGATGCTCCTGGTGACTATAGGCATATGGAAGGGTGGGTGGATCAAGTTCACATTGTTTCCCAAGATAGAGGGTGACAGATTGACCTGTTCTCTGACCATGCCGGCAGGCACACCGGTTGAACGTACGAAAGAGATCGTCGTCCATCTAGTGCGGACTGCAAAAGAAGCCTTGGCCGAAGTGGACAAGACGCGGCCAAAAAACGCACCACCGCTCTTTGAACACAGCAGGGCTCTGATCGGGCGTCACTCAAGGGGCGGCGGCCCCATGGCAGCCGGACCGCAGGTGGGCAGCCATCTGGCCCAGGTCAGGATTCAGATTCTCGAAGGCGAAGAGCGAAACATTAGTGCGACCAAGCTGTCAGCTATGTGGCGCAAAAAGGTGGGGGTCATTCCGGATGCAGAATCCCTTACTTTCCGGAGTGTCCTTTTCAGCGCAGGCAATCCCGTTGAGGTTCACTTGTCCCTGGACGATCACGACCAGCTTCTGGCTGCGGCCGACGAACTAAAGGAGGAACTTGAGGGCTATCCAGGTGTATTTGACGTGGGCGACAGTTTCTTGCCGGGCAAATCAGAGATGCAGCTCAAACTGAAACCGGCTGCCCGCAGCCTGGGCCTGACATTACAAGACCTGGCCCAGCAGGTTCGCCACGCGTTTTACGGGGCAGAGGCCCTGCGTATGCAGCGGGACCAGGATGAGGTGAAAGTCAAGGTCCTCTACCCGGAGTCTGAACGCAGGTCATTGGGCTATGTTGAAGAGATGCGCATCCGTACACCGGACGGCTCCCAGGTCCCCTTCGGTCAGGTGGCTGAAGTCAATATGAAGCAGGGGTACACCTCCATCGAGCGAGCTCAGCGTCTGCGCGTCATCAAGGTCGCTGCGGACGTGGATGAAACAGTCACCAACGCCAATGAGGTCCGTACGGATCTGGAAAGTCGCTTTTTGCCCCAATTGAAAAGTAATTACCCCGGACTGAGATACACTATAGAGGGTGCGGGCAAGGAACAGAAGGAATCCATGGCCGATGTTTTCAGGGGCTTTGCGATGGCCCTTTTCTGCATATACGCCCTGCTCGCTATTCCTTTCAGGTCATTTACCCAGCCCCTTGTCGTCATGTCAGCCATTCCCTTTGGCATGATCGGGGCTGTGGCGGGACACATGATTATGGGACACAACCTTAGCCTTCTGAGCATGTTCGGAATCGTTGGCCTGGCCGGTGTAGTAGTGAATGACTCCCTTGTGTTGATTGATGCTACCAACCGGATAAGAAGTCAGGGGGCAGACGCCTACGATGCAATAACCCAGGCTGGCGCCCTGCGCTTCAGGGCCATCATACTTACCTCTTTGACTACCTTTGCCGGGCTGTCCCCTATGCTATTGGAGCGCAGCATTCAGGCCCAGTTCCTCATACCCATGGCTATAAGCCTGGGTTTTGGGGTGCTCTTCGGCACCGTCATCACGTTGCTGCTCGTCCCCTCCCTTTACATGATTCTGGACGATGTGCATAATCTGGTGGCCAACCTGAAGGCCAAACTCGCCTTCCGCCCCACGGCCTGAAGGCTTCACGCGCAAGACCCCACCGCTTTCATGGCTCATCATGCGATCTACAATATATATCTGCTAGAATTTCTTGAATATCAATGAGGTGTGCTCCCCGGCCTCTCCTGCTTTATGACTTGTCCAAAATGACTCAGGATAATAGGTTGCTATGACTTGGCTACATTTGTCACACCACATCATTGCGCCCAGGTCCTTACCAAAATCGCTAAGCGTTGCATTTAATTGACCATCCAAAAAAGGGATTATAGTATGTTCCTCCCTTGCCTCACGAGCGCAATCTACACAAAAATGCCGAACACTCGCATCTTGATCCTTATTCCTGAACGCCACTATCCTCTCCAAGCCAAAACGCATCAAACCCATCTTAACCTTCCCCCCTTCCTTTTTCTAAAACTTCATACTTGAATCCCCCCAAAAAACCAGCGGACCCATTACACAATTATGACGAGTTTGTCTACCACGATCAACGGCAGGTGTCAAGTATACTGTGGTCCATGCCCTAGAATTCTACATATAGTATTTGGCATTCGGACCGGGGGACAGGGAATCTGCAATAGAATTGTTCGATTTCCGGGTTATGATGTTGGTAGGTTATTCGCCCGCCCTCAATTTTTCCACAGCCTTAACGGCGTCTTCCCGCAACGGGCTCTTTGGGTACTTGGCCAGGAAGTCATCGAAGTGCTTTAGCGACTCCTCGGTGTTTCCCTCAATCGCGTATTCAAGGGCGCACTTGAACTTATCCAGCTCATCGGCCTCGACCTCTTCATCGATTTCTTTGCCTTTCCAATACAGGACATTGGTAGACTCATCCTGCGCTCCTCTTACGCCTCCCACGGCCGTCGTCACAGTGGTCTTCTTTTTGGGCGTTATTGTCTCGATCTTGCTCTTTATTTTTGACCAGAAGCCCTCCTGGTCCTTTTCCTCAGCGTACGACATGGAGAGAGCCATGAATACAGCCAGACATGTGATAAGAAAACTTTTCATCTTAAAACCTCCTTTAGGCGCTTAGTGGTGCAACATCGACAAAAGATTGTCTATGTGACGTTAGCTTTTGTACTTACTGATTAATAGTGAGCTAAAGTTTGAAGTGCCTAAAGTGAGCTAAAGTTAATGTGCACGCCTTCGGCGTGGTCAATCTTAAAAACAGGTTGCGCTGAAAGCGCATTCCTTAACTTTAGGCACTTTAGTTCACTTTAGTTCACTTTAGGCACTTGTTTGAGTTAGGTTTAACACTATTTTACAAGACTCAAACCATCCGTATTTGGTTCCGGCTTGTCCGGGTTAGGTAGCAACCCGCACACTCATAGTACACCCGTGAGTTCCAGGGATAGTGCCCTGTGTTTTTTTGAGACCTCCGGGTCGATTTCTCCTGCCTTCTTGAAAGTTTGCTTGGCCTCATCCTTCATTTTCATTTTCAGGTAGCACCTTGTAAGATTAATCCATATGTACGGATCTTCCGGGTCAAGCGCTGCGGCCTCTTCATAAGCCAGTCTGGCCTCTGCGTACTTTTCATCAAGGAAATACACATTCCCCAGATTGTTCTTAACGGCTGCATTTTTCAGGTCATGTTCAAGCGCTTTTTCAAAGACCTTCAGGGCCTCCTCCGTTTCGCCTGCCCGAGCATATATGATGCCAAGCTGCATCAGGGCGTCCGCGTTTTCGGGGTCTGCCCTTAGCGTATCGATGTGTTTCTTGCTCATGAATCTTACACGTATCTTGCGGATCATCTTTGATTCGTCACCGAACCTCTTCTCTATGGCGGCCCTCATGACACTATCCGGCCTCCATTCGGACATGGGCAGGCTAGCAGGCTTGAACTTGTTCCAGGCACTCCTAATATCCATGACGTCCAGGCACTTCCCTTTCCACTCGTAGTAGCCCCTGCTGCCTGCTTCCCATGCCTTCATAAAGGATGAACCTACAAGGGTTACCTCCACAGGGACCCAGGCATAGCCATCCTCTACCACCAGCATCCCGTCCAGCGTATCAGCTTCCTCATTGCCTTCAACCCCCGTGGAAAACATCATCAGTATATGGCCGGGATAAAAGACCAGCTTTGTGGGTATGCCGATGCTTTCCAGGGTCGCGGAATAGAGGCCTACCAGGTCATCGCAGTCACCGGACTTCCGCTTAAGCGTCTCCCTCGGGTACTGGATGTAATCTACGAAGTCAACCTTCCCGGATGTAATTTGATAAGGATTGCTCGGGTCCTGCATATAGGTCAGCCCAAGGACCCCCAGTGCATCAAAGAGCACGCTGGCGTACAGAAGAGGGTCGCTGGTATCTCTGTACTGAGTAACTACCGACCTTGCGAACTCAAGGACTGCGGGGTCCTTTGGCGTAATGAACGTGGCTATCCTGTCCCTTTCGTTCCACCCCATGCGATGCTTCTCGTAGATATTTATGGAATGGCTTTTTGAAAATGTCTTGAGCTTCTCGTGCGCATAATACGAGACCCTTATTTCTGTCTGCACAGGGGTGTCTTCCGTAACATTCAGAATCTTGTTGTTGAAGACCGCCTTGAGGACAAATTCCCGGCTCTCTCCCGGCGGAAGGTTCTCAATCTCCATCTCCGACGGGAAGTCCATGAACTCTTTAATGCTAAAAGAGACCTTGAGCCTAAAAATACGGTCCTTGGTATTGTTCACCACATTGATGCGTCCTATCCCCTCGTTCTCGTAAATCTTGTAAGTGCTTGAGAATATATCATGCATCTGAAGCACGTCGATTTCAATGGGCGGCCTGGTGGATACAAGCGTGGTCGCCTCTATGGATACCTTTTCGCTCTCAACGCCGTCTGTGCTGACAGCGCTAAGCCAGTGACTATAAGTAGTGTCGGCATCAAGAGAGATCTCGGAGAAGGCACAGGACTCAGTCCTTCCCACTTCTTTAAGTTTGCCCTCCTCTTCTCTGTATATGACATAGCAGGCTGTGAAATCTTCAATGTTGGGCTCCCAGGAGAGATCAACAGACCATTCCTGTGTGGTGGCCTTCAACCCCGAAGGCTGAGAAACCATATATTTGGTGGGCACTGCGCTTGCGGCCTCGCTCTTTAAGCTTATATTCCCTTCCTTTGCAACGGCGCTGATACGGTAACAATACTGCTTGTCAGGCAAAACGTCGTGGTCCCTATATGAGTTCTCCTTTACGGTGGTTATCTCCTTGAAGCCCTTGCTGCTGTGCTCGGACCTGTAGAGCCGATAAATCTCCACAAAAGTTTCGGGGTTCTTATCCCATGTAAGTTCTACGTTCCTCATTCTCCCTTTTGCTGCCACATTCACAGGGGCTGAAGGGGTGTGCAGAGTTTTGAAGGTCTGTATCCTGTTGTTCCCTGTATCTGATATCAAAACTACGATATCGTCCACCACAGCAATGGACGAGGGCTTCTTGAAATCACCTTTATTGCTTCCTTTTGACCCGAACTCTCTGAGGAATTTTCCTGAATTGGTGAAGACCTTAACCCTGTTTACCCCTGCATCCAGGACAAAGACCTCGTTGCCCGTTACGGCTATGCTCACAGGGTCATCGAACTGGCACCTAACTTCACTTTTGCCTCCGAATCCCATCAACATACGCCCTTCATTAGAATAAAGCGAGACTGTCTTCTTATCATCATCCAGAACGTATAAAGTGCCTTCACTGTCAAGGGCAATTGCAATTGGTCTTTCCATTAAACCTTGTGTGTCCTGCCTACCTATAATGCTCAGGAAAATGCCGTCGGTATTGAATGCCTGCACCCTCTTGTTGCCCCTGTCGGCAACGTATATTATCCCCTTTTTCGAAATAGAGATATCTGTGGGCCCTGAGAAATAGCCCTCCTTGCTGCCCGAAGAACCCACGGAAAGCAAGATTTTTCCGTTTTCATCCAGCTTAAGCAAACGTTTTTTCTCCTTGTCCACCACCCAGAGAAAACCCTCGTGGTCCACGGCAACAGAGACGGGACGGCATTCGGGCACCTTCAGAGTCTTAACCACCCTGTCGTTTTCTATGACAATAATGGACTTCTCCTTTTCATTTACGGCATACAGATTTTCCCTGTTTTCCGAGTATATTTTATTCGCTTTTGCACTGATTTCGCCAAGCCATTCAATGGTGGTGGGCGGAGGCGATTTTTCAGGCCAGCCCTCACTCCCCTTGCGTTCGGGGAAAAACACCTGTACCAAACCCCTTTTGGTGTCGGCCACGTAGACCTTCCCCTCTCTGTCCACAGTAATACCGGCCAGGCTTTTGAACTGCGCCCTCCCTGTACCCTGCGAGCCGAATACGAAAAGGCGTTTGCCATCGAAATCGTATTTGTTTATATTGTACTTGGCCGCATCCGAGATGTAGACCCCGTCCCTGTCCAGGGCAATCGAATAAGGGTCTATGGTTTCGGCAAAACTTTTTAAGAATTTGCCGGTATGGTCGAATATCCTTACCTTTCTGTTGTCACTGTCCACCGCATAAATAAGTCCATTGTGGTCCACGGCTACATCCGTGGGGTCTTCAAGTAATATGTCTTTCACCCCTTCAACCCCTATAGAGCCCATGTACACGCCATTGGGGCCGAAGACCTGCACCCTATCGTTCCCCTTATCGGCCACGTATATTACGCCGTGGTACACGAAAATCCCCCGGGGGTCTTTGAACTCTTTGGGACCGCTCCCCTTCTTGCCGAAGCTGTCTAGATACTTGCCGTCCTTTGAGAAGATTACTACCTTTCCCAGGGCATCGTCGGTAACAAAGATCTTGTCTTCGTAAAGATCAATGCCGACAGGCTTTTTAATAATCGGCTCTTTGTCCTTGACCTTACCCCCGAGGGTAAACAACGTCTCACCATCCCCGGAAAAGACCCTGACGGTTCCGTCCTTCTGGGTAGTATATATTCTGCCCTCTTCGTCTACTTCGATAAACAAAGGCTGGCCGACTTTAATCTCGCTTATGAATTTGATATCGTGAACGGCAAAAGCAGGCAAAGGCAAGGCCAGAATCAAAAGCATCAGCAATAGCCTACGCATGTTGATTCTCCTCCGAACGTATGCCCTTCAGGGCATAGATATTAAAGGGAATATGTTTTCCCTTTACAGTCACCGCTCCCATCGGTTCTGTCACCACGATGTGCTTCACCCTCTCGTACAGGGCATCAGTAATCACCGGGCAATTAACCTCCCTGCTTTCGCTCTGTATCCTCTGGGTGAGGTTTACGTTGTCGCCAATTACAGTGTACTCCATCTTTTTCCCTTTAGCGCCTATATTGCCGGCGATAACCTCGCCGGTGTTGATACCGATTCCAAAAGAGAGAGGCTCGGTGCCTTCTGACACCCATTTTCTTTGCAGGCCCTCCATCCTTCTTATCATCTCCAGAGCGCACCTAACTGCAAGTTCCGTATGGTCCTCCTGCTCAAGGGGGGCGCCCCAGTAAGCAAGTATCCCGTCGCCAAGGAACTTGTCCAGCGTGCCTTCGTGCTCTATTATCACGTTGGTCATCTCGGCCAGGTAATCGTTAAGTGTCTTAACCACATCCTGCGGGCTGCGTTTTTCGCTGTATGTCGTGTAGTTCTTTATGTCGGCAAACATGATCGTGACTACCCTGCTGTCTCCGCCTATTCTTGCCAGCTCGGGGTCCTTTACCAGTTCGTCCACCACCTTTTTCGATACGTAGCTTGAGAACATGGAGCGTATCTCATTCGCTTTCCTGTCAAGGTAGAAGAACCTCAGATAAGCAGCAACGGAATAAGAGAGCACGACGGTCAAGATGGGATAAACCATGCTCAACCACCTTCCGGCAACGAACATCAGGTATGAAAAAAAGACGTAGCCTGCCGCTAGTATCAACACCAGGGGAAAAGACACGGAAGCCCTGAGTCTTACTGTTATTAAAGAAACAACGATGCCCAGGGCGACTATGGACAGCAGGTCAATGAGCTTCTCGATACCCCCCCGCTGCATGAAGTCTCCCCTCAGGATATTGTCGGCAACATTGGCATTGACCTCGACCCCGCTGCTGTTGTTGGAAAAAGGCGTTACCCTCATGTCGTATATGCCAATGGCAGTGGCCCCCACGAAAATCACCTTGTCCCTTAACTGCCCGGGCGCCACCTGGCCTTTTACCACGTCCGAAAACGAGAACCTTTCATAAGTGCCCGGCGGACCCGTATAATTTATCAGCATCCCCGCATCTATATCAGTAGGAATTGTCTTTGAGCCGAGCACAACCCCGTAGTCCCTCACCTCAATCTCATCTATCCCCATCGCTTCCATGGCCGCAGTAAGGGCCAGGGACGGGTAAAGCTTCCCCTTGTAGGGGATGACCAGTCTGGTCCACCTTATTACCCCGTCTTCGTCAGGGAAAACGTTTATATGTGCGATGTTTCTTGCCGAGCGGGCCAGCACGGGGATGTTGTGAATCATTGACGCCACTGAGCCGTCCTGACCGAACTCAAAGGCCGTAGCAAGGGTTATTGTCCCGGAGTTCTTTATTGATGAGGCCAGTCTGCCGTCGACCTCTGTTGACTCTTTCTCAGGAAAAAACACATCCAGGAGCACGGCCTTTGCCCCCGCGTTTGATGCAAAATCGATCAGCTCCCGGAAGAACTCCCTGGACCAGGGAAACCTGCCCAGTTCCGCAACGCTTCTGTCGTCTATGGCAATTATGACAATGTCCCTGTTGTGCTCTACAGGGCCCCGCATGGCTTTGAACCTCATATCATGGGTCCTGGCCTCAAAGCCCTCAAGAAAACCCGTCTGCATGTAGTAGAGGACCACGACGAAAGCCGCCATGAGAAAGCCAAGCAAAGGCGTGATATATCTGAGCTTCTTTGGAGACATAATCACACGTCTAAAGTGAGCTAAAGTTAATGTGCACGCCCCCGCCTGCCAACGCCTGGTTTGCCGGGTAGCTACAATGCCGCACACATGGCAATGGCGGGCAGGTTCGGCGTGGTCAATCTTAAAAACAGGTTGCGCTGAAAGCGCATTCCTTAACTTTAGGCACTTTAGTTCACTTTAGGCACTTTAAACTTTTACTTTGAATA
>JAUWXF010000317.1 GCA_030616475.1 Desulfobacterales bacterium | reverse complement strand
TTGCCTAAAGTGTTTTCAGCCATAGCGTCTATCTCAGACTCTTAGCACCATGAAACATTTCCTGCAACACATAAGGGATTTGGTCCTAATCAGCAAGCCCTGCGCACGCTCTGCACCAACGTCCCCTATCTCGAAAGAACACGCAAAGGAATTGAATGTATGGAGCTGAACTGGCAATTGATTGGCGTTGAGTCTATGGCCGACAGGTTTTTGCGAAATCTTTGAGGCTATCTATGATTCCTTGCAGAGATTTGAAATCCTTTTTGCTATGTTTTTTGTCTGTTTTAAGCTTCGCAAGAGGATCGTCGAACACTTGGCTGATAGTGTGGACAATGAATTGTGAATACTCTGTTGAGTGTTCTTCTACGGACACATTACGAACAAGGTCTAGGTACGGAGCTAGAGAGAACGAAAGAGCCGACTTGAAGGCATAAAGCTCCTCATAATCTCGCTCACGGGTGTATTGTTTTGCGCAAAATATTATCAATGCGAGAATTGGCAAGGTTACAGTGGACTTGAGGATAAACATGGGCTGGGCATAAAAGGGCTTTAGTGAGGCAGCTTCTCCGGCAACTTGAGTAGCTGCCTCACTAATTGCTCCAGCTTCCTTCGCGAGCCATACGACGGCTATTGCTTGAAGGATAAAAGCAGCCCCCGTCGCTCCAGCCCAAATCCATTTTGATATGACTATATTGGTTTTTCTTTTTTGAAAGGCTCCGAACAACGATGCACCGACAGCCTTGAGCAGATGTTCTTTTATCTCCTTTTGGAGTTCCTCGTTCTCCGTAACAATGTTGGTAGTTCTCGTGTTCATCTCGTCGACAATGCTACTAGTTCGGTCTTTTATCGCTGTCACGTTGTTCTCGTGATCTTTAAGGTTCTGTCTGTGCGTTTCGATTTCTTTGAAAAATTCGGTTACGCCGCCTTGCTTAGTTGCAACGTCATCTCGGCTTTGTTGTACAGAGTTTCGATCAGCCTCAATCTTGGTTTTGATGTTGTCTAAATGTGCCGAGGTTTGTTTCGATTGTTTATGGAGTTGGGTCACCTCCGTAACAAGTTGCTCAATATCTGTTTTTCTTTTGTTTAGTTCAACGAAGGAGGCATCAGCGGCTTCTTTGTTTGCCTGAATTTCGTTCAAGTTGTTCTCTGCCTCAGTCTTTGTCTGCTTAACGTTGGCGGCATCTAGGCGTAAATCTTCTAGTTGTTTGGCTAAACCGGCAAGGCGAGCCGCCTTATCTTCTAACTCTTGGTGTGTGAAACCTGTTTCCTGCGGGAAGATTTGGCGTAATGCCTCCACGACCTGTTCGGCGTGTGTGTGGGCTGCATTTTTGAGGGTTACGTTTAGTAACCTTTGGGCGAAATTCAGGTTTAACACTATGGTACAGGCATTGTGCTGGGGATAGTTGGCACGAAAAACCCCTGTCGCAAATGTTTTGTCTGAGAGTCCGTTGAAATCTTCAATAACTTGTGCAATATTCCCGGTGAGATTTTGTCCCAGAATTGATCCCTCGAACTCGATCGTGACGTCGGTTGGTCCGGCGAACACCTCAATGTTATCTAGCTGCTCGATGAAGCTGACTAAATGTTCGGGTGTCATCTTTGATTCGGAAACGAGCCAAACGGCCTTGCGGGGTGCTTTCTGTAGTGGTGTCATATTGTCCACCTGCTGTTGGGGTTGAACGGAGAGAGAACAGCTAACTTCCGACGGTCTGTAGCACACACACGCCAGACCGTCAATAATCACTGGTTATTCTGGCCCCGAATCTCATATGTAATAATGTAACATGGCATGTTCGCTATTCAATGCCTCTCAGGGGTTTGTTTTTCACATACTTTTGGCAGGTTCTATCCAAAATAGGGAACGTTCATTCCGAACTTGCCTAAAGTGTTTTCAGCCATAGCGTCTATCTCAGACTCTTAGCACCATGAAACATTTCCTGCAACACATAAGGGATTTGGTCCTAATCAGCAAGCCCTGCGCACGCTCTGCACCAACGTCCCCT
>JAUWXF010000184.1 GCA_030616475.1 Desulfobacterales bacterium | reverse complement strand
CAAAATCCGAATATCGAAATCCGAAACCTGCCCGCCATTGCCAGAGATGCTAGCATGTAAGCTGCATGAAGTACGTGGCGATGGCAGGCGGGTCCGAAACAAATTCGAATACCGAATGACAAAATGATCAAAACTAATACATTGAAAATTCGATGTTTTTGTCATTGGAGCATTTTTATTTCTGTCATTGTTTCGGATTTCGTGCTTCGGATTTCGAATTTTTTGACCGAAAAAACAGCGGCTTTCGGTCAAGCACTAGGTAGGTAATGTCTTTAGTCTTTGTTGAGTGTGACTGAAAACTTTAGCTCACTTTAGGCACTTACACCCATGATCTACCTGGACCACAACGCAACCACCCCTGTAGCCCCTGAGGTGGCAGAAGCCATGAAGCCGTACTGGGGTGCCCGGTATGGAAACCCCAGCAGTGCCTATGCCCTGGGAGGTTTTGCCAAGCAAGCCATAGAAGAGGCCCGTGCCCAGGTGGCCGAACTGCTAAGTTGCCGGCCAAGCGAAATCGTATTCACAAGCGGCGGCACCGAATCGAACAATATGGTCATCAAAGGGGTGGCCCACAGCCTGGCTGAAAAGGGCCGCCACATCATCACGACAGCAATCGAACATCCCGCGGTAACCAATCCGTGCCTCTTCTTACTCTACCAGGGATATGATGTAACCTTCCTACCCGTTGACTCAACCGGACTGGTGGATCCTTCGGCAGTCAAGGCGGCTATCCGACCAGACACGATATTGATTTCAGTCATGCATGCCAACAATGAGACCGGAACGATCCAGCCCATTTCTGAAATCGGCGCCCTGGCACGAGAAGCCGGCGTGCTTTTTCACACCGATGCTGCACAATCCGCAGGAAAGATTCCCACGCGCGTGTCAGACCTCCGGGTGGACTTCCTGTCTGTGGCCGGGCACAAGATGTATGCGCCAAAGGGGATTGGAGCACTTTTTTTAAGAAATGGCTTGAAAATAGAACCGTTCATGCATGGTGCGGGTCAAGAATCGGGCCGAAGGGCGGGCACTGAAAATGTGATGTTTGCAGTTGCCCTGGGCAGGGCCTGTGCTCTGGCCCGCGAGCGGATGTCAGGAGATGCCCAGCGTATACGCCGCCTGCGAGACCGGCTTCACGGGCTCCTTGCCACACACATACCCGGCCTTGTCCTGAACGGGCACCCGGAAGTCCGGCTTCCCAATACCCTGAATGTCTCACTGCCTGGCGTTGACGGCGCAACCCTGCTTGATGCCCTACCCGAAATCTGCGCCTCCACAGGCGCGGCCTGCCATGACCGTTCAGTGCAACTTTCCCATGTGCTTGCCGCCATGCAGGTCCCCAAAGAAATAGGTCGCGGTGCTATTCGGCTCACACTCGGCAGTGGAAACACAGAGGCTGAGATCGACGAGGCCGCCAAAATGATCATAGCAGCATATAATAATATGAGCCAACCACAGCCTCTTCATACACCGCCCAAAACCCCTTGACATTATTTTCTTTTTGATTCATAGTCGCCTCAAATTAGAGAGAACTAAGAATCACTTTAATGTACAGAAAATCCCGTTATAAAATCGCAATGCGATTTTATAACTTGTTAATTTGAAAACGACCAATTATTTCACAAATAGTGTGATGCCGCCCCTATCTCAAAGCGGAGTGGATTGAACATGTTCTCCAGCATCCGATCCGTACAACGGTGCAGACAAATGGACGGATCTGTTGTTGGGGGTTCATTTCAAAACTGGGCAAATATCTGAGGGTTGTCACCGAGCCCGACGGAGAAACAGTGCATAACGCATTTCCAGACCGCGGCTTTAAGCCATGAAATGAGGGGGAGAAGACGATGATTTTTCGATATTATCCTGACACAGATATGCTTTATATTGAGCTCGCTGCCCGGGTGAGCACGGAATCTGAGGAAGTTGCACCTGGCATTGTGCTGGATTTTGACGAGAATAACAGACTCGTCGGCATTGAAATTGAAGATGCCAGCACGTCTATTGACTTGTCGAGACTGGAAGTGTCGGCACTGCCCATTACCGATTTAATTTTAAGCAAACACGTGCCTGAACGTAAGTTGGCTCACAGAACAGGGGATTGAAAACACAAGCTAACCTTTATGGATGTCTGGAAAAGCCGTCTGCGCTATATCGTTCCTGATCCCGCACACTCACATAAGTCGGATTATACCCATCACGCGCAATGGATGAAAGCGCTCTATGAGCTGAGTGCCGATGCATATGGCCGTATCCTGGCCCAATGGCATGAAAAACATAAACGACGCCGTAACCTGTGGCGGGATATGAAGAGTCACCGTTTGCCGGTATAAGATTGGAGGTCTTGTACGAGGGCAGAGGAGAGGCAAGGGGCAAATTTTAAATATTAGGTTTTGAGATTGAATATCTATTAATTGAGATGCCATCCTCTCATCTTTACATGTGTAAAACTGGTGTGATCTATGTGTGGCTTTATGCATTTATCCGCCATTTGATAAAAGTGGCATTGAAGTAAATCAGCAGGTTACAAACAAAACAATGTGATTTATGCACCAAAACTGGTGTGATTCGTGAAACGTTTTATGTATTTATGCACCAACATTGATCTTTGGTCACAAATTTCATCGTCTTTGGTGTAATCCACGCAGAATTTTAGCGTTTTATACACCATATGATAAAATCGCGGGTCAATGAAATCAGTATGTTATCAGAGAGGGGGTGAGTTTTATATACCAAAACTGGTGCATTTCTTGTTTGGCTATATGGCCTTTTTTGTCCGTTACTTATTAGTTATGCCCTTGGCCCTTGAATCAGAACTTATAGGAAGCAACAGAAAATGTAAATATATCGAGGTAATTGGAAAAACATGCCCGAAGAAGAAAAGATAAGATTATATCTCGATACCTCTGTTCCGAGCGCATATTACGATACTTCCAAACCGGTGAGACAGCTAATCACACAGAAATGGTTTGAAAATGAAGCATTGTCATACGAACTGTATATATCTGTTACAGCAATTGAAGAAATTGACGAACTCGGGGATATCGTGAAAAAGCAGAATATCAAGGATATGATATTTGACCACAATATGAAAGTCCTCGAAATATCCGAAGAAGCCGTGAATTTGGCAGACGAATATATGAGTAAAGGAGCAATTCCGAAGTCGGAACCCGAAGATGCTTATCATATAGCGATAGCCTCTGTGAATCACCTTGATGCTTTGGCGTTTTGGAATTTCAGACATATTGTGAGTGTGAACCCGATAAGAAAGGTTCACGAAGTCAATATGAAACATGGCTATCCGATAATCGAAATCGGCTCATTGGAATTGTTCGGAGGGGCTGAATATGGAAACTTATAAAAACAGTTACACTGAAAATGAAGATAGGGCTTTGTGGGAATTGCACCAAATAAGACATAGATTACATAAGGAAAGAAAAAACAAAACGATCGAAGAAATAAACAAAGAAGCATTGAAAAAATATTCTGATTGGCGAAAAGAAAGAGATGTAAGAAAGGTAGCGTAATAGCAAAGCAGCAAGAACACAGGTGCATAGAAAAAGAGCATAACCAAACAACCGGGCATAACCTATAAGGATTGAGACGACCTGAAAGGTCGTTTCAATCCATTGTTCAAGAAGCCCGTTGCAGTTTATGGGATCATTATATAAGGGTATTGCTTCAAGGGGGTTAGTTGGTAGGTGCCGCGGTTGGAGATGTTGCGGCGTCTCACATGGTCTTTGGATAGTCTTTGGTCTATTGAGTGCGGCACGAAGCCGTTAGAAAGCGGTTTATCGAGCAGTATTGCTGAGAACTTTCATTATTCCGGACTGAGTAAAGCACTACGGGTCCGTGCCGCATCAATGACCAAATTTTGAGCGGTTGCTTATTGGCTATGCCGACATTGAAAGTCTCGTTACCCGGTATCGGATAAGAGACCACCGCAGCATGGACAGTACAAAGGCTTTGCAGGTTCGATGTCCGACTCAGGAGTCTTGACTGCAAACCCGTAAGCCAGCTCGATCCGTGCGGCAATTTCCTGCAATGTCACGGACGAACTTGGGTTCATAAAGCCGTAGTAGCGAACCTTCATGAAGCCAGTGGGTAAAACATGCTGCAGGAATCGTCGGATGAATTCCAACACATCAAGCTTTGTGGAGCGCCAGCGTGAGCTTTTGCCCTTTTTATACCGTATGGTTACGACGTGGTCTTCCACGCTGACGATTCGCCTGTTGGTAATGGCCACCTTGAACACGTACGGTGCGAGATACCCGCCTGCCACTGCGAGGCCCGCCCTCCTGCCAAGCCCGCTCGGCATTCGCCCGAGGCGAAGCCGGTGGCGGACGGTCGGAGCGAGGCGGACAGGGCACGAGCGGGCAGGTTTGACGCTCTGCTCGCTTGATCCGATGGCCTGGATGTTGACATTCCAGTGTTTCAACTGCTTTGCAGCCATCGTCTGGTCTTGTGATTCTGACAGGCTGGGCAGTGCCGATTTCCGGAGGACCGAAAGGGTGGATTTTTTCCCGATCAACTGATCGGGTTGTGAGAGGTATGTTATCCGACAAAGTGGTGTTTGTGCGAATTCAAAAAAGCAGGTAAGATGAAGGCTCTATTTTGAGGGGAAAAATGGGGGTGAATCCGAAGTTCTCGAAAGAGTTTAGCGCGTGGAATGAGAGCCTTTTGTTGATTATGGAGCGGTTGAACAGGAACGGTTAAGCCACAAGGTAACCGAAGTTCTATCAAGATTAAGCTTAACCGTTCCTGTTCAACCGCAATACAGTAGCAACTTGATGTCTTTGCCCAAGGTTGCGTGGCAATACGCACAGGCCTGATCCAGGAATCTCATCAGATAGGTAAATTTATAGGTCATTGGCTGTTGAGAAATCCCGATGTAGGCAAAAAGAACTGCCGCGCCAGCGGCTTACTTGAACAACCGGTTCGAGTCGGACGTGAAAAGGCTTGCGCCTTTTCACGCCGCTCAACCGGACGTTCGGCCCGTGAAAAACTGCCAGCTGGGGATTGATAGTAGCCACGAGAAGTCACAAAAAGGGAATATCTCAACCTTAATCTTTCTTGTGTATTTTCGTGCATTATTGTGGCAAGCATTCCTTGCCGAATTGGATGTATGATCATGGCAACTAATGGATCGCAGTTCGAATCACTCGATCAAATGGCTGACGCAACGGCTGCGGCCTTAGACCAGGCAGCCGCAAGTTACGCATTCCAGCTGTTTAGCGACAAGGAATTCCGACGATTGTTAAGCTTTGACAGGTTGAGCCAGGTTGAACAGGACAGGGTTTTCAATGAACTGGTTGTTGCGTACGTTGTTTTGGTCATCCTTGTGCTTGAGGCGCCCGATCTGCGGGTCCCCGACGAGTTCCGAGGCTACTTGGTTGATCTGAACGAGAATATCCCCAAGGCACATTTGGACTATCTAAGAACCTTGGGTGTTGATACCGAGCATCTGCGGGACTGGGAGAAGCTCATCGCCATGCGCTACGACGAATACGCAAAGGACAGGCATGAAGTGCGCGCGGCTGCTATGAAAATTGAGTCATCGGAGAAAGTTCTGGATTTGGATGATCTTTCAAAGATTCAAATGATCGTGCCGGTTCAAGCCGTTGCCATTGGCTGCCACCACCATGTTTGTCGGGGAGACACCAGGGGGCACGATGACCTGTTCAAATTGACGCTGAGATCGCTGTCCAGATTCTATGTCGAGATCAGAGTTCGGCTCGAAGGCGGCAAAGTCAGTCCTCTGACGCGAGCGCGAGTAGCACTGAAAAGAATTGTTCGCCGTAAACGTACAAGAAAGCGAAGCAAACGGTAGCGAATCTCAATATCTACGATAGTTCGTTACACTTAAGCCATGTTGCCTGCGGCCAATTCATGCCAGGGCGGCAATGGGGACATCCTATAGCATTCTTGTCAAGCAAAAAATGATAGTGCTAAATATCGTGTGAAATCAATACGATATAAATGTAGCATAAATTCGTGTATACCTCTCCCCTAGGTCTCTATGCAGACTTTTTTGTCGGCAAGTCTCTCACGT
>JAUWXF010000165.1 GCA_030616475.1 Desulfobacterales bacterium | reverse complement strand
CGTGCCAAGAATGCATATCAAGTCGCGCCAGGGCAGGCTTGAACCCCTGGCCCAGACCCTGGCCCAGACCGGGATTATGAGCTTAGTAGATTAATTTAAGCACGTCGCGCCAGGGCGGGCCGGGACTACCGGCTTGCTAGCTTAGACTAAGCTGAAGCGCCAGGGCGGGCCTGAACCTGGAACCGATCACTTTAGGTTTAATTCTTGATGATTCCAGCATGGTGAAGAAATGTCTGCACATCTCGCCAGAATGTGTTCCAACTTGGAGGACAATCGTTATGTCGGCAGTCGTAGGTAAGCATTTCGCCGCGTTGCGCCGCACGGTATAGAGCAACTCCGTGTTTATAGGGAATCAGGCTGTCATTCCTTCCGTGGATTACGAGAACCGGACCGGAGTAAGAGCTGACGACTGCAAGGTTGTCGAATCGATCCCGGATGAGAAAACCGGGAACAAGGAACTTCGATGCGAATGATCGAACGCTGGTAAATGTTGACAGAAGAATGAGTGCGGCCGAGGGTCGCTCTGCAGCGAGTGCGCATACGGCGCCACCGCCAAGAGAGCGTCCGAACAGGACGATTCGGGAGGGGTCGACATCCTTGCGTGCAAGGAGAGCGTCATATGCTGCGATGAATGCTTCAATGGTGCTTCTTTGGGACGGGGTCCCCTCCGAACGCCCATAACCAGGATACTCGACAAGCAATACTCCTATTCCAAGATGTGTGAAGTTACTAAACTCTTCAGGCCAGAAGTCAATCAACTCTGCATTGCCATGGGCAAAGATAACCGCTGGTGCAGACTCCGCACCCCGGTCGGGAGGAGGGGGGAGAAACCATGCCTCCACCTTTCCGTAACTTGTGTGTAACCACATTTTCTCCAAGCCCGCAATCTTGTTCGCCATACCCGAAGGTACCCCGACCTGATTACGGGGAAACAGGATCTGCCGCTGGAATAGAAAAAGGAAGGAACAATAGGCGAGGTATAGAATTAGGATTCCTGAAGCGATTTGGACCAGGATACGCACCTTCAACGTCTGGGAAATTCTACAAGTTATTGAAAATATAGGGGGTTTTCGAGGCCTCGGTTTTTTGCCTCGCGCATTATCCAACTTCCCTGGCCCAGACCGGGTTTTCACATGGCACCGGTTATTATTCTGATGTCGCGCCAGGGCGGGCCAATTGTGAGCGAAGCGAACTAACTAGTAATATGATGATTTACGTTTTCCCACCACCAGGCCGATCATCAAGCCACAGAGTAGAACCAAAGCCCCGGTAACGAACCATTTCTTCTTTTGGGAAGACCTCAAGCTCTCGTTTTCCTTAGTCAACCTTTGAACAGTTTTCAGTGTTGCTTCATGATTTTCTTTCAGTTGCCTGGTGTTTCCAAGTTCCCGATGGACCTTTTTCGCCCATTCTTCATCAATGCGGGCTATCTTTTCTTTGAGGCGAGCATTTTCCTCCCTTAAAGACCTGGCCTGATTCTTCCATGGCAAACGTGTAACCAGATAGCGACTCAGGACCCAACCTTCCAAGGCGCCCCCCTCACCTTCCAAGAGGCGAACACGATTCCAACCTTCTTGTGATTCCAAAATCTCTACGGGCAAACCTGAAGGAAGAAACTTGAGGATTTTGTTTTCAATGCTGGGTCCTCTTCTGAGGCTGATTCTAAACCAGTCCGTCACGTAGGCCTTGTCGGCCCAGCTCGTCTGAACCATTAAACATAATCCTATAGTCACAGGGATGATAAGCCTCCAAACCTTTATTATGATTATGAGCATAGGGCTACCTCTCAAAATAAAAGTTAAAAGTGCCTAAAGTGAACGTAACCGTTCACGGGTTCAGAGGTTCAGGGTTCAGACGCTATCGGAAGCTGGGTTCTCTGTCAACTTTCTGGCATTCCGCACACGGCAACGTCAAAGTAAGCCTTAACAGAATGTTTTACAATGAAAATTGCCTCATTCCTAAAATCCCCCCTAACCCCCCTTTACAAAGGGGGGAATTCCCTTTTCAAAAGGGGGGAACTTCAAAGTCCCCCTTTATTAAAGGGGGACCCGCCCCCGCCTGCCACTCGCCGGGCAACTCATGTGTGGCATGCACTTTGTTTATTGGCAATGGCGGGCAGGTTTAGGGGGATTTCTTATGCTTGCGTAATGTGACTTTGACGTTACCGTGGGGGGGCGGCACGGTAACGTCAAGGTAGATTCCAAATTGTCAGATTAGACGGATTTTCCAGACGCTTAAATCCGTACTGTTTTCAAGGCGTGAGCCGCAAATCCGAATATCGAAATTCGAAACAATTTCAAAATCCGAATATCAAATGACCAAAACATTTCCGCCATTGCTGCAATATCTATTTGAAGCTTTTGAAGATATCCTTTGTTTTGAATTTGGGATTTGAGTCATTCGGATTTGTTTCGGATTTCGTGCTTCGAGTTTCGGATTTACCAAGAATTGATTACGCGAATAAGTTTGTTACTTCAACGGGTTACCTCTTTTGGTGACGTGGCCCTGGGGGGGGCGGCTGGAGTCTTGAAAATATTTTGATATTCCTCTATAGTCCTCCGGACGAAAAGGGTACTTGAAAGATGAAGAAGATGTGGAACCGAATCAGCCTGCGCACCCGTCTGTTCTTGATCCCTGCCATCCTGGTTTTGATCACATTGGCAGGTGGCTCTGTCATGATGTGGTACACCTATCAGACGGACTCCCTTTTGAAGCGGATGATTGATATGGATCTGGCTGCACTTCAGGCAGCGGAAGGCCTGAAGAACGCTTTGCTGAACCAGAAGGGGTTTGTCTCCTATTACTTCCTGGATGGCGACCCTGACTGGCTCAAGAAATTGGGAGAGTTCCGCCAGTCATTCAAGGAACGGCTGAAAGAGGTCCGGGAACTTGCTCGCACGGCAACCGACAGAGCCACCGTTGACGAAATCGAGTCCGAATATGCTGTATACATAAGAGACAAGGACAAGGTGATCGCCTTCTACAAGGCTGGAGAGAGGGAAGTTGGGTTCGAATTCCATTGGGAGGTGCGCAGCCATTTTTTCAAGATCCTTGAGCTGTGCGAGGACTACAAGGATATTCACAATAGAAGGATTAACCTTACCCGCACTAAAACCCACGCCCAGGCCAAGCGGCTCAGGGTCATCGCGAGCACAGCCATATGGACCGCCATTCTCCTTGGTGCCCTGCTGGCCTTTGTTCTGGTGACCCAGATTTTGAATCCGCTTCGCAGGCTGGCGTTGCATGATGGGGCGGGAAGCAAAGTCGAATCCCGGGACGAAGTCAAGGCGGTGAGCCATCGGGTTCACAGCCTGATGGAAGACGTGGATCAAACGAAAGTCGAGCTGGAGCGGAGCCAAGAGCATCTCTTGCAGTCTAAAAAGTTGGCCCTTGTGGGCAGGCTGGCGGCAGGGATGGCTCACAGCATCCGGAATCCTTTGACATCCGTGAAGATGCGGCTGTTCTCTATGGGGAGGACCCTGGATCTGTCTGAAACCCAGAAAGAGGACTTCGACGTGATTTCCGAAGAGATTCGCCACATTGACAACATCGTTCAGAATTTCCTCGAGTTTTCCCGGCCGCCCAAGCTCAAGCCGCAGAAAGTGAGTCCTTCGGATGTGGTGGACATGGCCCTCCAGCTTCTCCGGCACCGCCTCGAATCGTACGATGCGCATGTCAAGCTCAACCGCCAAAGGCGGCTTCCTGAGATCATGGCGGATCCCAAGCAATTGAAAGAAGTCCTGGTGAACCTCCTGGTCAATGCATGCGAAGCCGTGGGAACTGGCGCCCGGATTGTAATCTCCGAGCAAGAGGGCGTTATTGAACCGCTGGGTCGGGTGGTGGAGATCCGGGTAAGCGACAATGGCCCGGGGATCCATGAAGCGATCCAGGATAAGTTATTTGAACCCTTTTTCAGCACCAGGGAGGAAGGCTCGGGCCTCGGCCTGAGCATTGCCACCAGAATCGTAGAAGAGCACGGAGGCCGGATAGATGTCAGATCACAAGAAGGCAGGGGAGCGACTTTCACCATTATCCTTCCGTGCAAGGAGGAACAGAATTGGGTACGATCCTGATCGTTGATGACGATCCTCAGTTGCGGCAAAGCTTCGACAAGCTCTTGACCGAAGAAGGCCATATTGTGCAGACCGCGCCCACGGGCGAGGCGGGCATCGCTATGGTTCGTGAGTGTGTACCTGACATGGTCGTCATGGATGTGCGCTTGCCTGGAATGAACGGGCTTGAAGCCTTTCGGGCAATGCGCGAAATAGAGTCCAAGCTTCCTGTTATCGTGATGACCGCCTTCGGCACCACTGGAACTGCCATCGAAGCCACCAAACTCGGGGCCTTCGACTATGTGCTCAAGCCGTTCGAGATTCCCGAGATCTTGGCCTTGATTGACCAGGCCCTCGAGGCGGGGCGATTCATGCGCTCAAAGGTCGAGATAGACGCAGTTCCGGAGGTGGCCTCTGCCGAAGCAATTATTGGTCGAAGTAAGGCCATGCAGGAAGTCTACAAGGCGATAGGCCGGGTGGCTTCTACTGACGCAACAGTCCTTATCCGCGGTGACTCCGGCACCGGAAAGGAGTTGGTGGCTCGTGCCATATATCAGTTCGGTCTCCGGGCAGACAAACCTTTTCTTGTAATCAACTGTGTTGCCATTCCTGAGACCCTCCTTGAAAGCGAGCTGTTCGGATATGAAAAAGGAGCCTTCACCGGTGCAGTTAGTCGCCGCGTGGGAAAGATCCAGCAGGCCCATGGCGGAACAGTGTTCCTCGATGAAATTGGGGACATGCCCTTCAGCATCCAGGCCAAGATCCTGCGCCTGCTCCAGGAAAAAAGTATCGAACGTCTCGGTGGCCGCGAGCCTATTCCGGTGGACGTGCGAATTATTGCGGCCACCAACCGAGACCTTGAAGCGGCCCTCACAGAGGGACGGTTCCGGGAAGACCTCTATTATCGCCTCAAGGTTGTCACCCTCTGGCTTCCTCCCCTGCGTGATCGGTTGGATGATATCCCCCTTCTTGCCGATTACTTCCTTGTCCGGTTTGCTAGAGACATGAACATCGAGAATCCGGGAATGACTGAGGAGGCCAAGGCCATACTCACCAGCCGCCCCTGGCCGGGTAATGTCCGTGAACTTGCCAATACCATACAAAAGGCATTGATCTTTAGCCGGGGCGGACCCATCACCCTGGAGGATATCTCACGGGCCATCGGACGCGACCGTGTCTCCGCGGAGAGGGACGACACCGTGGACGAGGCGATCCGTCAATGGGTGCGCAATAGACTCACATCAGGCACTGCAAAGGATATATTCAACACCTTGACGGACCGTTTTGCCAGGGTGGTAATTACTGAAGCCCTCAGCATCACTGGCGGCAACCAAACCCGTGCAGCAGAACTCCTCGGTATTTCCAGGCCCACGCTTGTTTCCAGGATCGAGAAATATCGTCTTAAGATAGAGATATCTATCAAGGGCTGAGTGTCCGTTAACAACGGACCACAGACATTACCGACTTTTTACAGTCTGTAAAAAGTCCAGACAGTCGTTCCCCCCCACTTCACAGCCTAAGTCTCCATTTGAGTCCCACAGGGTGCTGTATTTTCAAGCATTTAGCCTATCTTCTGTCCACGTCTCTTGTTGGCATAGCTATTGCCCTCTTTTAATGTGTTTATGTTTTTGATTTCCCGTATGCGTTCACAGGTTCAGAGTTCACCGTCTTTTGATTGTCGATTGTCGATTGTTTTTTCATTGTTCAATCATCAATCATCAATCATCAATCATCAATATTAACCCGTGAACCGTTGAACCCGTGAACCCTGAACCTCTGAACCCGTGAACGGTTACTCGATTTCCCTAACCGACTAAGATGAACCCCAGGCGGTGTGGTCCACTGTGAACCGCTGAAGCGATTGTCGACTGTCATTGCCCAAAAGGAGGAATCTAATGACAGAAGTTATCGACCTGAAACAATACGAAATATTTGGTACGTTTTCAGACAAGCAATTGTCAGAACTTGCAAAAATCACTGAGAAGAAAGTTTACAAAAAACGTGCACATATCCATGAGCGCAGCGACCGGGCTACGCGCCTGTTTGTAGTCAGCAAAGGCCTTGTGAGCCTGCGGGATATTGAGCACGGAGATCTGGTGGGCATTTCCTATCATATCTGTGAGCCCGGGGAATTGTTCGGCACCGCTTGCTTGATGGAACTACAGGAGTACTCGCTGACGGCCGTCTGTCTGGAAGACTCAGAGGTCATGGCAATAGAGGCGGACAGGCTCTTTGAACTTTTCGAAAAGGACCCCGGGTTGGGATATAATCTCATGCTCAAAATTGCACAACTCTATTTCGACCGTTACAAACACGCCAAGAATCAACTTTATGAGATGGTAAAAGCGCCGACGATCATAACGGCTCTTGCGGAATAGAAAAAAGGCATTGAATCTGGCTGGAGAGAGAGTGGAACTCATCAAGGAATTTTAGGCGGCATATATGTCGCTGAAATAACAATGGAAAGAACGTATGTCGCAAAATCTAACAAAGAAGGGAGGGATGAAAGGCATGAAAATCTTACGGGGCATGACGGGACTCGACAGATTTCTGGTGGGGAGCGTGGCCGGAAGGGTCGTGGCCCACGCCCCATGTTCGGTCCTGGTGGTACGGTAACTAATTTTTTGTTGACAGGATAAACAGGATGATCAGGATAAAATCATGTAAATCCTGTAAATCCTGTCAGAAAAGTCCCGCAGAAGGCGGCGAATTCTATAAAATCACGGGCATCCTTCATTCCTCGGTTTACACTTATCAAGGATGCGGGCGCCAAGAGATAAGTTCTTTTGTTCCTACTTTTTGGTGTCAGGTGTCAGGTGTCAGGAGCGACAAACGCGAGATCTGAAACCT
>JAUWXF010000225.1 GCA_030616475.1 Desulfobacterales bacterium | reverse complement strand
GGCAATATCGACAAGGTTTCTCAATAAATCCGAATATCGAAATCCGAAATCCCTGGCCCAGACCTGACTTACATGGGCAGCAGAATCATCCAGGTATGTCGCGCCAGGGCAGGCCGAAACAATATCAAAATCCAAATGTCAAAAATTCAAAACAAATGCGGATAACCACCTTTCTTTTATAGTATTTTGGAAATTTGAATTTCGGTCATTCGAATTTGTTTCGTGCTTCGATATTCGGATTTCAATCTTTTTTCCCGTCTCTCATCACTTGCCCGGTGATCTCACGCAAAAACGGGAAGACCTCCCTCTTGCAAATAACATCCCATATATATCCGCGCATCACATTGCGGAACATTTTGAGGGTATTTGTGCGAGCCAGATATTCAATGATCCGTCCGGCAATAGAGAGCGGTGGTTCATCCAGCCCGAAAAAGCACACACCTTCGCCCAATTCCTTGAATGGCGGGATTTCCGAGCAAGCTATGGGCAGCTTGATCATACCCGCTTCCAGAAGCGGCAGCCCAAAGCCTTCATCCTTACTTGTCATGAGCAGCAAGTCTGCCATCAGATAAAGATCGCGGATGAAGATGCGATCAGGAACCAGTTTCTTCCTGTCGCGAAACCTGTATTCCGCCAGGACAGCAATGTTGTCCCGGAGGCCAAGTTCATTGATCCAGTACCTGAGCCTGCGGTAATAGGCCACGCCCCGTTCTTCATGTGGATCATAGGCCCCTGTCAATATAAAAAGGACATTGTAGCCCAAAAGCTTGATCCCTCGGATGATGTGGATGGACAGCTCCAGGTTCTTTCGCGGCGTTATCCTTGATGGCTGCACCACAACAAGGTCGCGGGTAAACAGGTCAAGTTCCTCCGATAGCCTCACGGATTTCGGGTCAAGGTAGAAAAAGCGCGCCGGATCGATCCCGTTGTGTATAACCCTCCAGGGGACCTCTCCACAATGTTTCCTAAACAGCCTCATTCGTGACTCCGAAACGGTCACGTAGTGTATGTTCGGATGTGGGTGCTGAAGGACCAACCAGGGAGGGCTGTTCAGATATTTTGGCGGGTTGTGTTGGAAGTAAGGTGAATCGTGGGCCCAACTGACCATGGCCGGGCCGTCTCCTGAGTCTGCCAGACGTCGCAAGGCCAGGGTTATAGGAAGGTTGAACGGCATGTGGAGCACGTTGTGTGCGAGGATGACATCAAGCTCATGAGACCAATCTTTCAGTATTCTATAAACCCTGTTCGTGGGCCACTCTAAGGCGCCCTGATGCCCTTTCTTGCATTCTTCCTGGGCCTTGATGATCCGAGCATTCTTGGAACCCAACACCGGTTCTATGCGCACTGGGAAATCCTTTGTGTAGACCTCACCCATGCCAGCCAGTACTGAAACCGAGTGGCCCGTCCGGTGAAAAGTGGAAGCCTGCTGTCTGAGGACCTCTTCCACGCCGCCGATGACAGGCGGGCAAGAATAGTGCAAAATACCAATCCGCAAGGGGGTATCCATTCCCTTATCCAGATCCCTTCCAGACATGGATTACCGAAAAGATTCGATCAAAGGCAAAAGTTTCCTCTCCAATACCTCGTATGAAAAATGCCTTTTGCCCAGCTCGTAATTCTTGTCAACTGCACGGCTCAAATTTTCCGGCTCCAACAATTGTTTGATTCGGTCAACGACTTCCTGGGTCACAAAGGATTCAAATGGGATCAACTCAAAGCCACACGGCTCAATGTCCTCCACAAAAATCGAATACCGGTTTACCACAATCGGTTTCTTAAAGTAGATGGTCTCAAGGAAGGCATTTCCGAATCCTTCATAACCCGAGGGGTAAGTGACCAGGTCGGCGTTCTGATAGGCATCATCCATAGTGTATTTCCTGTCACGCCCAGTCTTAAAACAGTGGGCCGAGCCGACCTTATCGCCAATGTATATCAGTTCCACGCCGAGCCTGTCAGCGTATTCCAGTACCCTTTGCGCATAAAGGTCTCCTTCGTCACCAGATTGATGGGAGACCACCAATCGAGGCCGTTTTAACTTCAAGAGGCTTACCAGTTCAACGGCCCGCTCAATCCATTTTCGCGGTACAATTCGCGTCGGTTGAAGCACAAAGAGATCATCATCTTCATAACCGAGTTCCTCGCGGAGCAACTTGCCGCTGGGAGGCGGCAGAGGCGGAGTTGCAAAATCAAAGACGTTGGGAATGACCACATTGCTGATGCCTGTACGGTAGCTCAGTTGCCGGGAAGCCGCAGAATTTATCACCACGTGACGCATGGACCGCAGGTTCGGCGGAAAGGAGCACTGAAGGTAGTCCCGCACTGCGTTAATAAGGAAGCGTTTGCGTTCCCAACTAAAATCGTGGTGATGGGCCACGGTCTGCATCCCTCTCTCGGCTATTAGTTCTGTAAGAGCCAATCCCAGAGGGATGTTCATAGGAATGGCCAGGGCATTTTCCGGGACCAGGAGATCAATATTAAATTCGCCGCAAAACTCGTAGAGTCTTGACTTGAGGTGATCTCTTAGCTCCTGAATCCTTGCAGACAGCGAGGCTTTGCGGGTTGTGGTTCCAAAGCAGGCTGAATGGATTTCCAGGATTTCGGGATCTTCAAAATGGGCCCTGGGCTCCAAAAATGACTGCTCCTGCGGGGTGTCTAGTTCACCGGCAAAAAAATAGCACTCGTATCCGTTTCGTTCCAGCACCTGATACCATTTGTAGGTTTCCAGCGTCACGCCATCTGTACCGGCAATGCGTGTAGAAACAAATCCGATTCTATTCATCACAGTTCTCCCGCTAATCATACGTCTTGGAGGTTCTACAACTTATAAAATCGCTTCGCGATTTTATATAACGCGGCTACGCCGCTTGAAAAAAGGAAATTCCTATACTATCAAGTTATTGAAATCAGACGTCTTTTAGTAGCAATCGATTTATGCCATTCACGTGGAGTACTCCAATTGTGAGCGAAGCGAACTAACTTAAGAGATGTGTCCAACAAGAGTGTCTCTCGGTTTTGCCATCAGATGAACATACCATATTCAATCAAGGTTGGCTATCTCAAATAGGCGCGAACACACCATTCGGTCCGAATAGGCGAAAAGCACATAAAGGCTGGATCATGACCAGCCGGGTTTTCCATGTATCCTGCCGTTCAGTAATTGACAACAAACGCTATCCCGGCTAAGAACAACGTGAACCGCCCGATACACGAACCTGGTTCGCTTCGCTCATCCGCCTGAGGCGGGGAATAGTGAGCACGAAGTGTAATGTTTTCAAGCTGTAAGGCGCAACCTGTACGCTATGATGGTTTAAGGGTGGGCATTGCCCCCGGGAGAGGTTGGAGGAGTGTTCGTTAAACAATAAGTTAGGAAGGTTCATTCATGAAACATGAAGCATACATTAAAGTTGACATTTTAGAAAGCGAGATAGAAGCGCAGCTTCTTGACTCCGTCTTAAACGAACGAAGCATTCCTCATCATATACAATCTTACCACGACACGGCATACAACGGCCTGTTTCAGACACAGAAAGGCTGGGGACACGTCAGTTGTCCCGGCTCGTGGTCAGACGAAATAAAGGCGATCCTGTCTGAAATCAGAAGCACGGGCGCTTGAAATATTCGATATGATCGTCTCAACTTATCAACCCTTTTTCTCCCCTTTTCCAGCTTTTTTCTACAAGGCCCACCTTTCAGATCTGATGGTTATCTTGGATGACGTTCAATTTCCGCTGCGAACAACCTGGATCAGTAGAAATCGTTTCAAGAATGACCAGGGCACCCTGTGGATCACAATCCCGGTATGGAAAAAAGGCCTGGCCTTGCAAAAAATTAACCAGGTGCGAATATGCTACGAAGGCAACTGGAGAAAAAAGCATCTTGCCAGCCTGAAAACCTCCTATGCAAACGCCCCTTACTTCGGCCAGCACCTTGATGTGGTCGAGGAAATGTCTTCAGGAAGATTTGAAAAGCTTGTTGATCTGAACCTGATGATCATCCAATACTTAAAAAAACATTTAAGGATCGACACCCCATTGATATTGCAATCCGACTTGGGTGCTTCCGCCAAGGGCAATGAGCTTTTGATAGAGATTTGCCGGAAAGTGCGGGCATCGACCTATCTAGCCCGGGCTGCCACAAAAAAATATCTTGAGCCCAGGGCATTTGCCGATGCATGCATCGAGCTAAGCTTCTTCAGGCCGCCCTCCCCTGTTTATCCACAGCTTTGGGGTGATTTTATCCCTGACCTTTCTGCCTTTGACCTCCTTTTCAATTGTGGGCCTAAAAGCCACGAGATCCTGCATCGACTATTCTTTTCCTTGACGCATAAATAGATTTACCCTATAATATTTAAATCGGTCCTACATGGCCTTCTCATCAATCTTTTGTCGTGTGAAGGAGTGGGATCTAGTACGCAAATTAGGATCCTTATTTTGGGACCCGCTTGAAATCGATC
>JAUWXF010000281.1 GCA_030616475.1 Desulfobacterales bacterium | reverse complement strand
CTTTTTGGTGTCAGGTGTCAGGTGTCAGGAGCGACAAACGCGAGATCTGAAACCTGAACACTGAAACCTGAAACCTGGGGTGGTGAAAAAAAGTGTAAACTACTTTATGGCGAAAATGAAGGATGCCCTATTCTTCTAGCAGAATCTTGTGATTGACAAGGAAGAGGGCATGAATATGGGCGTGCATGAATTTCTGGTCGCCAAAGATATTCACAAGCCGGAGCCCGTCATTTTCCGGTTCAACCTTGTCGACTGCCTCCATCACAAGTTCTTCATTGCCATCGCGGATTATGTAGGCATTGGCTTCACACATCTTCAGATATCAGCTCCTTCAAGTGTTTTTTGATTAAAGTTTCGATCAGTGGAGGGAGTGGGGTGGGCGGCAGCCCAACAATCTCCACTTTTTCCTGGGTGAGTGGGATGAGAAACTTTTTGGCCGGGCATGCGGCCACGGCCTCGGCAATCCTTGGTGTGACCTCGCCCATCATAGCATGAGCCATCACAATCCCTATGGGAGCCACAACAAGGTCGGTCTGCGAAACCATACGGACAATGGCATTTTCTCCGGAAGCCCCCCGATTTGCCCTTGCCTTGAGCATTTGGGCCGTGGCAATGGCGTTTGTCCCGAGCGCAATAATCTCCACTGATTCGTCAAAGACTTCCTTGAGTTTTTTAATGATGACGCTTCCTATGCCTCCACCCTGGCCATCAATCACACAGATGCGCATTTTTTAGATTACATCCTTTTTTACTAGTCGAAAAACGACATTTAACAGATCGGTGTGAAAGGGTCAATAAAAAGGCTTATTTGATTTTCGGAAAGACCCTTGTCTCCAGGTACTCCAGGCATTCTTGCATGTGGCGGCGGCATTTCTCCTGCCAGGGGCTTTGATGTTCAGGGTCTCGAAGTTTTTGACCACGGCGGCCCCGAGCAGAGAGAGGTTTGACCATGGACTCGGGAAGATCATCAGGCAGGTCCGCCCCGTTCATGATGGCCCATGCTAATGTCCACGCACGTGCCACGTCGGAAGGGTTGTAGCCGCCTCCCCCCAGGGCCACCCAGGGGCGTCGTTCCTCGGTCAGGTAGGCGATGGCCTTGCAAAATCCGTTGGTTGTGAATTCTAGTGCGGCCAGCGGATCATCCATGAATGTATCCACTCCAAGCTGAGAGACTACCACATCCGGGTTGAACAGTTCCACGAGCACGGGGACGACCGACTTAAAGCCGTCCCAGAATATATGGTCGTCTGTGCCAGGGAGCATGGGTATGTTCACGGCATAACCCAAACCCTCCCCACGACCTATCTCGCTGAGCCCACCGGTGCCTGGAAACAGGGTACGCCCATCCTGATGAAACGAGACCGTCAACACCCGGGGATCCTCATAGAATGCCCATTGGACCCCGTCGCCGTGGTGGGCATCTATGTCCAGATACAGGACGCGCTTTCCCTTGTCTACAAAGTGGTATATGACCAGGACCGGGTCGTTGATATAGCAAAAGCCCGAGGCCTGTCTGGCGCCAGCATGGTGGAGACCGCCTGCGATGTTAAAGGCAATGCGGGCCATGCCGCCGGAAACCAGTTCAGCACACTGAAGAGATGCTCCCGTATGAAGCCGGGACCACTCCCACAGTCCCGGAAAGACGGGGTTGTCCCCTGGCCCGAGGCCGTATGAAAAATCGCCGGTGATCCGGCCGCAACCGGCCCTTTTCAAGGCTTCAACATATTCGGGTGTGTGAAAGCGAAGGATATCCGATTCGGACGCAGGTCTGGTTTCAATCAGGCCTGTATCAGGAAGGCTAAAAAGGTCGTATGCCTTGCAAAGGTCACAGGTGAGACGCAACCGTTCAATCTTAAGGGGATGACTCGCCCCGTAGTCATATGCAAAGTATTTTTCGGTATAAAGAAAGGCGGTCTTCATTGGGAGTCCCGGTTCTGGCCTTTGTGCCTTTGACTTTCCTCATATATCATAATAGCGAATCGTTTGGCAAACATTGAGACGCTTAGGGCTTGCGCAAAATTAAGTTCCCTGAATCCGTGCTTAGATTTGGATTAGATTTGCACTTCCCGAAGAGAATCCCGGAGGGCCGAGGCCAGGGGGCAATGTTGTTGAATTAAGGATGTCCTGGCCAGGTTCCTCTCCCACTGCGTTGCCCGCTAAGGGTGGTCCGGGCGGGGGTAAACCCCGCCCCAACCAACTGAACCTGCCAACGGGTGGAGGGGCGGGGTTTATCCCCGCCCGAAAAGGTTGCCCTAATTCAACAGCATTGAGGGTTTGGGTGAGGGAGATAACATGCGTCAGCACCCCAGATGAGGTTGAAGTCTGCATTTCTTTGTACTATCAGATATTAGGAGAAAGGAGAATCTGCCATGGATAAGAAGATCTTGCTGGCCGTTGATGGTTCGATCCATATAGGAAGCGTCTCAAGATATGTGCTCGACAGAATCTCTGGCCGGGCCCTGTGGGTGGTTTCCTGAATTGACCGATTGCAAATTCGAACGAATTCTGATAGATTTAGTACCATTATTCTATTGACCCGCCCGTTGGGTTCTTACTGGGGTGATGAAAATCAGCAAAAAGCATCATGTTTTTTTCATCCGGTTTTTATTCCTTTGTTATTAGTTAGTGCCCATCCATAAACGAATCTTGACATGATGGGCACTAACGTCAGTTTCCAATTCAGAAATGAGCAATTTTTCGCAAGGTCAAGGAACTCAAGGGATTGCGCGGAGACGTACGTCGGTACGT
>JAUWXF010000021.1 GCA_030616475.1 Desulfobacterales bacterium | reverse complement strand
CAAATCCCAAATTCAAAACAAAGGATATCTTCTAAAGTTTCAAATAGATATTGCAGCGATGCCGGAAATGTTTTGGTCATTTGATATTCGGATTTTGAAATTGTTTCGGATTTCGATATTCGGATTTCGGATTTAAGCGTCTGTGCAATCCTTCTAATTTGACAACTTAGAATCTACTTTGACGGGGCTCTGGGTTGGAGTTGACAAACCCCGCACAGTATGTTTATAAGTGAATCGATACAAAATCGTTGGCCGGCTTAGCAAACATTAGAAAAGGAGTATAGCTATGGGACAAGGTGTTTTTGACGTTGATGACCACAGCTTTGAGTCAGAGATATTGAAGGCTGACAAACCTGCCTTAGTGGATTTCTGGGCACCCTGGTGCGGCCCCTGCAAGGCTATTGGCCCAGTTATGAAAGAATTGGAAGAGACATACGGCGACAGCATCATTTTTGCCAGATGCAATGTAGATAACAGCCCCAACACCCCAACCCAATACAGCATTCGGGCTATTCCCACCCTCATCCTGTTCCAGGACGGTAAGGTGGTTGACCAAATCGTTGGTGCTGTGCCAAAATCCCATCTCGAAGGATTGGTGAAAAAGGCGCTTTAAATGCCTGAAGATTTATACGATGTTGCCATAATCGGCTGCGGACCTGCCGGACTTCAGGCGGCTATCCATGCTGCCGGCAAGAAGGCAAAGGTTATCGTCTTTGGAAAACCACGCAACAGCGGTCTTTACAAGGCCCACATAGCTAATTTCTGCTGCTCTGAAAAGCTCATTTCGGGAAAGGAGATGCTTGAAGGCGGCAGGAAGCAGGCTGAAAGCTTTGACGCAGTATTCCTGGAAGAGGATATCATCGAAACGAAGAATGAAAACAATCTTTTTAGTCTCACTACAGAAAGTGGTGCGACATTTGCCTCCAGGACCCTTATCCTTTCTATAGGAGTTGCCCGAAAAAAGCTCCGCGTCAAAGGAGAAAAGAAGCTTGTAGGTCGTGGTGTGAGCTATTGCGTGGATTGCGATGCGAATTTTTACAGGGGCCTGGACGTGGCAGTAGTGGGCAACGAAAGCGCGGCCGCAACCGGTGCCCTGACCCTCTTGTCGTACGCCAGGACCGTGTACCTGATCTGCCGGAAACTTACGATCACCGACACGCTTTACGAACAACTGAAAAACAGCCACGTTAGGGTCATACAAGATACCTGGGTTAAGGAAGTCATTGGAACAAACGAGGTAGAAGGGGTGTTGTTGAAAAACAGTGAGACCCTGAAGGTGAACGGTATCTTTGTTGAGCTTGGGGCAAAGGGTGCCCTGGAGCTGGCGGCCAACCTGGGGGTCGTCTTTTATCAAGAAACCGTTAGCTTTGTAGAAACCAACAAGAAACAGGAAACCAACATCCGTGGTCTGTATGCTGCTGGAGATATTACCGGCCAGCCATGGCAAATAGCCAAGGCCGTGGGCGAAGGGTGTGTGGCAGGGATTGAGGCCGCAGAATACGCAAAGAAACTTGCCGAGTCATAGCCCGGACAAGCCGGAAAATACGAAATTCGAATATCGAAATTCGAAACAATGACCGAATCTCTAAAGCTCAAATGACCGAAACATAAGAAATCGTATTCCACAAGAAACCGCGCTGTTTTGAACATTTGGAAATTCGAGTTTTGAATTTGTTTCGGCCTGCCCTGGCGCGACATGCCCAGATGGTTTTGGTGCCCACGTAGTCCAGGTCTGGGCCAGGGATTTCGATATTCGATATTCGGATTTATTTTCTGCCAGAAAAAACACGAATTCTAGAACTAAGGATACTTTTGTGAATCTGAAAAAGGTAGTCTATTTTGCCATCGTGGTGTGGCTATCGGTGCAGCTGTTGGGTTGTGCCTGGTTTCAGGCCAAAGAGGAGAAGACAGCCCGGGAGCTTGCCGAGGAGGGGACAGAGGCATTAAGGGACAAAGACTATAGAAAGGCTATTGAATCTTTTGAAAAATTGAAGGACTGGTACCCATTCAGCCGGTACTCCATTTTAGCCGAACTCAAGCTTGGGGATGCCCACTACTACTGCAAGGAGTACGAGGAAGCCATTTTTGCCTATGAGGAATTCGAAAACCTTCATCCCAAGAACGAGGCCGTGCCCTATGTGGTTTATCAGATAGGGCGCTGCTATTTTGATCGACTCCAGACCATCGACAGAGATCAAACCATGGCCCGGGAGACACTTCAGACCTTTGAAAGGCTGATCCGCACCTATCCCGACAGCCCGTATGCCAGGAAGGCCGAGAAATACATGAAGGTCTGTAACAGAAACCTGGCTGAACATGAGTTCTATGTAGGCATGTTCTATTATAAAACCAAGCACTACAAAGCCGCCCTGGAACGTTTCAAAACGGTGCTCAGGTCTTACCCGGACCTTGGGGTTCATCGCAAGGCCCTTGAGTACATTCCCCTGTGTCAGGACCGGATCGACAACGCTGTCCATGGTAGTAATTAGTGCCTGAACGAAAAGTCATATTCAGGCAAAATCCGAATATCGAAATCCGAAATCCGTACTCTTCTCAAGGCGCACGCCGCAAACAAATTCGAATACCGAATGACAAAATGACCAAAACTAATACATTGAAAATGCCATGTTTTTGTCATTGGAGCATTTCTGTTTCTGTCATTGTTTCGGATTTCGTGCTTCGGATTTCGAATTTTTGACCGAAAAAACCAGAGGTTTTCGGTCAAGGACTAATTAGCTATCCATTAACCACTATGATCCGCAAGGCCATTCTCTTGCTGCCATTTGCCTATCTTCTGGGTTCTGTGCCCTGCGGTGTGATCTTGACTCGCATCTTTTGCGATGTGGATTTGAGGGCCGCCGGCAGCAAAAACATAGGGGCATACAATGTGTTTCGGGTAGCCGGAAAGAGGCTCGGGCTCATGACTCTTGGGGGAGACCTCTTCAAGGGTGCCATCCCCGTGCTGGTGGGGATCTTCTGGTTGGGAATTTCGGATTGGAAAGGGGAGGTGTTGGTCTGCCTGGTAGCCCTTTCGGCCTTTGCCGGTCATCTCTTTCCTGTATTCTTGGGCTTCAAGGGGGGCAAAGGGGTGGCCACTGCCGCTGGTTGCTTCCTTGTCATCTCACCCTTTGCGTTCCTGGCTTGCGTACTGGTCTATGTCTTAGTGCTGTGCTGCTGGGGGTACTCCTCAGCAGGTTCTCTTTCTGCGGCAGCTATTCTCCCCGGGGCTATATGGCTTGCTACGCACTCGCTACCCATAACAGGCTGTGCCTTTATCATGGCCCTGCTCATATTCGTTCGCCATGCAGACAATATCAAGCGGCTGCTTGAAGGAACAGAACACTCGTCACTCCGCCCATAAGGACAGCGTTGTCTAATACCTCTCCCGGATATCAGTCAGCACCGACTCCACCAGGGATTGGATTTCAGAAAGCCGCGTCTGTGAAAGTGCCTCAAATCGCAGGACTAACGCCGGCTGGGTATTGGAAGCCCTAACCAGACCCCAGCCATCTTCAAAGAGAATGCGTACCCCGTCTATATCAATGATGTCATACTGCTGACGGAAGTACTCGGTGACATCTCTTACCACCTGAAACTTCCTGTCATCCGGACAGGGTACCCGGATCTCAGGGGTGGCATAGGTCCTTGGAACATCACTTAACAGTTCTGTGACACTCTTTCCTGTTGATGCTAAGATCTCCAACAAACGACAAGAGGCGTAGATGGCATCATCGTAGCCAAAGTATCGGTCAGCAAAGAACATATGCCCGCTCATCTCCCCTGCCAGGTCGGCCTTGACCTCTTTCATCTTCTGCTTGATCAGCGAGTGCCCTGTCTTCCACATAATTGCGCGGCCACCGTGTTTTTCTATGTCATTATACAGGGTCTGGGAACACTTAACCTCTGAAATAAATGTGGCACCGGGTTTTCGTGAAAGGATCTCCCTTGCGTACATGATCATCAATTGGTCGCCCCATATGATATCGCCTTTCTCGTCAATGATGCCGATTCGATCTCCGTCACCGTCATAGCCGATCCCAACATCAAGCCCTTTTTCCCGCACCAAGCCGATCAGATCCTGCATATTCTTTGCCACCGTGGGATCCGGTTCATGATTGGGAAAATCTCCATCCATGTCGCAATAAAGGTCGAAGACCTCGCAGCCCAAGTTCCGTATGATCGGCACCGCCACCACACCAGCAGTCCCGTTTCCCGCGTCGATCCCTACCCTCAAGGGTCTGGCAAGCTTGATATTTTCCTGAAGGAACTCCTTGTATGGCGTTACTACATCAGCGGTCTCCGCTGTTCCACTCCCATTAGCAAAGGTTCCGCCCTCAATGATCTGCCGCAGCTTCTGTATCTGCTCGCCAAAAATAGTGTCATAACCGCTGCACAGCTTGAATCCGTTGTACTCCGGGGGGTTGTGGCTCGCCGTTACCATGATGCCGCCTTCTTTTTTTAACTGCCTGATCGAAAAGTAAAAAACTGGCGTGGGACAGACACCGATATCCACCACATCGCAGCCCGTGGCAAGGAGCCCTTCGATCACCAGGTCTCGATACTTGTCAGAACTCAACCGGCAGTCCCTACCCACGGTGACTTTACAACGGTTTTTGCCCCGCAGGTAGGTGCCAAACCCCTTACCGATCAAAACCACATCCTGCTCGGTTATATCCTTGTCCACAACCCCTCTGATGTCATATTCTCTAAAGATTTCAGGATTCATAGCACCTCCAGGTCAGTCATTGGTCATTGGTCATTCGTTAGTTATAGATGAAAGTGAGCTAAAGTGAACTAAAGTGCCTAAAATGCCTAAAGTTACCTGCCCGCCATTGCCAAACAATGCTGGCACCTTGATCGTGCATTCTGCGTGGCGTTGGCAGGCGGGAAGGAACAAGACCAATCTTTACAAAAAAAGTTTTTTTAAGTCCTCAACTTTAGCTCACTTTAGACACTTTAGGCACTTTAGTTCACTTCCTTTCACGATTCACGATTCCCATCAGGTCTCAAAACGACCGGATAATGGCCAGCACCCCCAAAAGCCAGCAGTAGGGAGCAAAGACATGAAGGTTTCCTTTTTTCACAAGGTGTATCAGGACCCTCAGGGCACCATACCCCGCAGCCGCAGCAATAAAGGCCCCTAACAGTACAACCCCTGCGGGTGGAAAGCCCGAGACCAGGGCCTCGCCCAATTCCAGAGCCATGGCCCCTATGATGGCCGGAATAGAGAGAAGGAAGGAATATCTGGCAGAAGTCTCTCGACTTAGACCCCTGAACAAACCCATGGCAATGGTGGCTCCGGAACGAGAGATCCCCGGCAAAATAGCCACCCCCTGGATTATGCCTATGAACAGGGCATCCCAAACCGTGAGCCGGGCCGCATTGCGTCCCTCTCGTTTAAGCCCCCGGGTCAGCCACAACAACAGCCCTGTGACAAGAAGCATGATCCCCACGATCTGGACCGATGAAAAGACCTTTGCAGCCATGGGCCGAAATAATAAGCCCAGGAAAGCGGTTGGCACCGTCCCCACAAGGATAAGGCCGAGCAACCTCATCTCTGGCTTTTGGCAAAGGCTCTCCCAAAGACTATCTTCCCTGACAGACCAAGTAGAAACCGAAAAAAGTGTGGTGGCAATCTCCCTGAGGTCTTTGAAGAAGAACACACATATGGCTACCAAAGTACCCACATGAAGCGAGACATCGAAAAAGATTTCCGGTTCTTTTAAACCAAAAAGGTTTTGACAGAGCACCAAATGTCCGGAGCTGCTGACAGGCAAGAACTCGGTCAAACCCTGGATGAGACCCAGCACAGCAGCATAGCGGATCTCTATGCCCACTCTCACTCCTGGGTGGACTGGAGAGGGACGTGTCCCTCTAATGCCATTTTGATTTTTTGCTTCAGCTCGCTCAGATCTGCACTCTTGACCACGTAGTAATCGGCTGCAATCGCCTTGAGGTCGCCTTTATAGGAAGAGTAGGCCGAACAGAGAATGACTGGGATGTTATAGAATTCCCTCCGGATATCCTGTAGCAAGTCTAACCCGTCATGTTCGGCCATCTTAATATCCAGGATAACCAGGTCTGGTCTTTCCCGCTCAACCAATCCGACCAGGCCGTGACCACTCCCTGTGGTGATCACGTTATACCCTTCATCCTCCAATTCCTCGCCATAGAGCATACGGATGACGTCTTCGTCGTCAACGATAAGAATTTTATGCATGAGAGCCCCCCATTTGCTGTCTATGAGCGCAAAGCTTCACTCCGTGTCAAACCATTTTCTAAGCAGATAAGGCTTGCTCCGTTCAAAAACAATGCACTGATCTTCTATCAATTCCTCGGCCTGCTGAATGGTCATCGGCTCCAGTTCAATCACAAAAGAACACGTGCGGCCGTAATAGAGCGGGATTAAACTTTCCATGATCCTTTCTCTGTCATACGCACCCTTTTTGTAGGCGACCGCAAAGTCAATCAATGTCTCGGCCCACAGATTGGCCGGAAACTCAAAGTCCGCAAAACTCAATGTTTTTACTTCCGAAATTTTCTTGTAAACATTCGTGGAAAGGATCCCCTCCCAGAGGGCATCATGGCTTGCAAAGCCTGCCTGAAATTTATCATAGAGTCTTTCCAGATTTACATCGACCGGCGGGGGCATTTCCATCTCCCCAAGTCCAAAACCGAAAATCGCTGTTGGCTTACTCCACCGGACCTCTTTCCAGAAAGCAACCTTTTTTGTCATAATATCAAAGATGGTTCCCACTACCTGCAAAAACATGGGACCCAGGGATTCTCCAGGGTCTTTTGGTTTATGGATCTTAGGCCTTCCCATGAAAGACTGGCAAATTGGTATGTCGTGACACATGGCCGTGGTGGTCATCCAAATATCAATGCCAAATTCAACCACGGCCGGTGTCCAATTCCCTTGCTTCAAATAGATTTCGGCCAGTTCGCCTGAAAAGCCGAAGTCCCCCCCAATCGGTTGACGAACCCTGCGGCCGTAAACGGAACGTGTCATCGGATAGGCAATGTTGTTGGTAATGGTCCCATCATACTTATGCCGAACATAGAGGGGTGCTACAAATCCAAAGTCTTCAAAAAGTGGTTCTCCCAGATTCTTTATCCACCGTGGTGTTATGCTCTTGAGATCTGCGTCCACCACAAGGACAGCTTGTGCACCTAAATCGCAACTCTTCTTGAAAAGGTTCCTGAGGTTGTTTCCTTTCCCTTTCACGCCCGGCGGCGTTGACAGGTATATCTTAGGAACTTCGGTGGGAGTATTCATGAAGGCGTCGCGGGTGCCATCCGGGGAGTTATTGTCACAGTTAATAATAACGCTGTTTTTGTCCCCAAAATACTTAATGAGGCCTTCGCTTGCCATCTGCGTAGGATAAGAAATCAGCTTTGCCTCATTGTACGACGGAATTCCCACAACCAAGTCGGCAGCCCGTACGTCGTTTGGATTCTCCTCTATGTGCATGCCGGAACCCCCTTGTAACCTTGAACCAATCTGAAGCAGATTAGAGCAAAGCCCTTACCCTTAAATTCGATTTATACTACACATCCTGAACTACGTCAACTTGACAAGCGGCAACCATCAAGTTATAAAATCGCTTTGCGATTTTATGTAACGCGGCTTCGCCGCTCAAAAAAAAAGGAAATTCCTATACTATCAAGGTAATTCTACATTCATACAACCATATCCGAAGTTTGACCATGAAACAAATACTCATTTTCACCGATCTGGATGGCACGCTGATCGATCATGATACTTACGATTTCAAAGAAGCCCGGCCCGCCCTGGACCAGCTCAGGTCAAGGTCTATCCCGGTCATCATTTGCAGCAGCAAGACGCGGGCTGAAATCGAGGTCTATCGCAGGCGGATGGGCCTTAGCGACCCGTTCATCGTAGAAAACGGTGGGGCTGTTTTTATCCCAAGTCGTGCCTTCGACTTAAGGGGTGTAAACTTTGTCGAAAAAGGGCCATACCATGTGGTGGAGTTGGGTGTGCCCTATGCTGATTTGTGCACTGTTTGGAAAGAAATCAAAAAGAAGAACTTTCTCATAAAGGGATTCAGCGAGATGACCATTGAGGAGATTGCCGCTTGCACAGGGCTTCCCCTTGAAGAGGCCTCATTGGCCGCAAGACGTGACTATTCAGAACCCTTCATCTTCTCTGACACGTCGGCTAAATTCCGTCTCCTTGAAAACCTCTTACAAAAAAAGGGGCTAAGGATCACCCGAGGAGGGCGTCTTTACCATATGATTGGACGAAACGACAAGGGAACGGCGGTCCAGGTTCTACGAAAGGTCTATGCTAATACGTACCCAGACAAGAGAATCTGGACTGCCGGACTGGGAGACAGCGCCAATGATATCCCCATGTTCAGACATGTGGACATGCCCATTGTAATCAGGAAAAAGACGGGAGAATGGGAACACATCCAGGGAATCGAACCCATTATCTGTTCAGATAAAGCCGGTCCAAGGGGATGGGCTGAAATGATTCACACGATTTTATAAGCATCCGTCTCTGTTGCCCAATTTCAACAGGGCGAAGAAGCCGCTTGACCTTGATATTTATCCGATTTTGTGCTAGAAAATACCTTCGGTCCTTCCGGGGCGTAGGCCCCACGGGCCGGAGGCCGCAATTGGGGTATTGGAATGATGGGTAAAAGAGAGGATTAAGCCTGGAGGGGTCTAAGGACATGAGTGAAGATCAAACATCTTCAAGGATAGACCGTGAATACTGGACACTCACGGGTTGGGTGAAAAGTTGGGCAGACGTCATACTCAACCCTATTTCTCGTCTGTTGGCGCGTCTGGGAGTCCAACCCAATCTCCTGTCGTTGATCGGTTTCTTTGCCGCATCCGCTGCTGGTGCGGTAGTGGCCGCAGGCTACATTTCCCAGGGGGGATGGCTATTCCTCCTTTCTGGTCCGTTTGATGCTCTTGATGGGTCCTTGGCCCGAACAGCAGGTCTTGAATCACGCTTCGGGGCCTTCTTCGATTCCTTCATAGACCGTTATTCAGAAACAGCCATACTGTTCGGAATACTGTGCTGGTCTACCTTTCACGACCGCCATATCCTGGTACTCGTCACCTTCTTGACCATGATAGGCTCATTCATGGTCAGTTATGCCCGGGCCAGGGCCGAGGGGCTGAGTATCTCATGCAAGGTAGGTCTTTTTACGCGACTGGAACGCTTTATTGTCCTGACCCTTACACTGATCACCCAACAACTCCTTGTCGGTCTCACTATTCTTGCCTTCTTGACGAATTTTACTGCCCTGCAGCGCATGTTTCACGTCTATAGGCAGTCCATGTATGAGTAGTTCCCGTTAGTCCGTTAATAATAGAATTCGTGTTTTTTCTGGCAGAAAATAAATTCGAAATACGAATATCGAAATACGAAACAATATCAAATGACAAAAATTCAAAATTAGGAAACGATAAGGCGCTCTGACATTTTCAATCGCGCTTGAGACCGCTCTTACTGTTTTGAACATTTGAGCATTCAATATTCGGATTTGTTTCGGATTTCGTGCTTCGTATTTCCGGTTTATCCGGGTTAGGGGTGTGAATATGTATTCTAGAATGCTCGTGCTTCGATTCCCAAAGACGGAAGTAGAAAAACCGATCGTCTGTTACTTGGCCAGTGACTTCAACCTCACATTCAATATCCTTAAGGCGACCGTACTGCCCCGCAAGGAAGGGGTCATGGTCATGGAACTGTCCGGGACAAGAAAGGATTTTAACAAAGGGGTTCAATACCTGAAAAAGCACGGGGTGCAGGTACAGGCAGTTGGCCAGGACATCAAGCGCAACACAACCAAGTGCACTCACTGCGGGGCCTGCACTGCAGTCTGTTTCACAGGTGCTTTATCCATCAAGCGGCCTGAGATGACTGTTGTCTTCAATCACAAAAAATGCAGCGTATGTGCTCTTTGTGTCCCAGCCTGTCCCCCCAGGGCCATGGAGGTTCGCACCATAGGAAATACAATCCTGAAATGAAAAAGACCGTGGCCGTGGCCGTGAGCGGCGGTCTTGATTCCGCTGTCTCGGCTGCCCTCCTTAAAAGGAAAAATCACCGAGTCATTGGACTTCATTTCCGAACCGGTTATGAATTTACCCCCGTCGAAGCAACCCCATCCGGGCCATTGTCCCATATCAATTCTTCGGCTCAGAGGATTTCAGACCAGATCGGGATTCCCCTTGAAGTCATCGATTGTTCCGAAGCTTTCCATAGGGAGGTTGTCCACTACTTTACCGAGACTTACCGGTCAGGACAAACGCCGAACCCGTGTATGGTCTGCAATCAGCGTATCAAGTTCGGCCTTATCCTGGAAAGGGCCAAGGAGCTTGGCGCCTCAACCATGGCAACAGGCCACTATGCCAGAGTAGGCCAGGAAGCAAACGGGCACTTTTCCCTCCTAAAGGGAGTGGACCAGGCCAAAGACCAGTCCTACTTCCTGGCTCTCCTGACACAACGACAACTGAGCCAGGCCATGTTTCCCCTGGGAAGTTATACTAAGAACCAGGTACAAAAAATGGCCAAGGCATGGGGGCTCACATCGTGCCTTGCGCGCGAAAGCCAGGAATTGTGTTTTGTACGACATCAAAGCTATAAAGAGTTTCTTTCCAAGTCGGCAGGATTTCCCCGTGAACCCGGGCCGATTACAAACACCAGGGGTCAGACCATAGGACAACACCAGGGCCTCCATGCCTACACCATAGGACAGCGCAAAGGGATCAGCATACCCGGGCCATTCCCATACTATGTGATTCATCTTGATAAAAAGCAAAACCGGCTTGTCATCGGATCCAAATCCGAGTTGGCAGCCACAGAATGTATGGTGACCCACATAAACTGGATTGAGACTGAGCCCCCGGACAAACCCGTATCAGTCCAAACCCGTATCCGCTATCGTCACCGAGAAGCGGAGTCCATCCTGACGCCCCTTGACCGTTACACAGCCACGGTTCGCTTTTCCAAAGCCCAGTACGCCATTACGCCCGGCCAGGCCGCTGTCTTCTATGAAGGCGAACGGGTCCTTGGCGGAGGGTGGATCGCCGGCCATTTCCATCACTCCCATGCCTCCGGGGCGTAGTTCCCTTGGGCCGGAGGCCAAACCCACCCCGTTCAAGGGCGAGGCCAAACAACAGGTGCTGAGCCAAGGGCCTGCGTGTTTTCAGATCACGCAACGCATTTGGACGCAAAAGGAAAAGTTTGGTAGGTTTGAAAAAGGCGAGATTCTATGGTGACACGTGACTGAAACCTATTACAATGACCTAGCTCCATATTACAAATTCATTTATCCAGACTGGGAAGCCAGTGTCAAGCGACAGGCTGCCGCTATAGATAGTGTGATCACTGAATTCTTCGGGCACGAGGTTCAACACATCCTGGATGCAGCTTGCGGAATTGGCACTCAGAGCATAGGGCTGGCTGAGCTTGGATACACGGTCACGGCATCGGATATCTCTCATGCCGAAGTAGAAGAGGCCCGAACCGCAGCGTCGAAACGCGGGCTAAATATTGAATTCCATGTCGCTGACATGCGGGAGCTGCGGTCGGCTTACCAAAAACAGTTTGACGTTGTGATTGCTTGTGACAATTCGGTGCCTCACCTGTTGAATGATGCTGAAATACTTCGGGCCTTTGAACAATTCCATTGGTGTACGGAGCGAGGCGGTGGCTGCATCATCTCAGCCCACGATTACGCAAAGATGAAACGCAGCAGGAAAAGGCTTTATCCCCGTTTGCCACACGAAATTTCAGGTGAGCGCATCCTCATGTTTGACGTTTGGGAGTTTGACGGAGATTTTCAGGAAATTACAACCTATGTTGTTGAAGACAAAGGCCAACCGACAGCTCGAACGCGGGTGATTCGAGGCGGGCGTTGTTATTGCATTACCACTGCCAGGTTACGAAAGTTGCTCACACAGGCTGGTTTTAGCGACGTGAAGACGTTGAGAGACAGGTTCTTCCAGCCGTTAATTGTTGGCGTTAAAGAGTAGCTCGTCTCAAAGAGACCAAGGTTTACGATATTGATACAGGCCAGGGCATGTCCCTCGCCAATAACGCACAGGTACTAGGAATCAATCTGACGCAAGTCAAGAGGGTTATTCTCAGTCACGGCCATTATGATCATACCGGGGGTCTCCCGGCTGTGCTGTATCCGCCTCGGGAAGTCGAGGTCAATGCCCATCCAGACATTTTTTCAAAGAAATACGCTGAACTAGAAACACGTGCTGGTAAACAGAGAATTTTCATCGGCATCAAATATTCTCAGGACTATCTGGAAGGGGCACTGCAGGCCCGATTCAACTTGATACGGGAGTTTTCCGAAATCGCAGCGGGAATCTTGTTTTCGGGGGAAGTGCCGAGAGAGACGGACTTTTAACACCCGGACAAAAGGCTCAAGGTAAAAAGCATAAGGGGAAGATCACTGACGATCCCCTATTGGACGATATCAGTCTCTTGATCGAAACGGATCACGGACCTGTTATCCTGCTTGGATGCGCCCATTCAGGGGTGGTCAACGTCATGAACCATTTTTCGGCCAAAACCGGACACAAAAAGTTTCACGCCATCATTGGAGGCACGCATCTGGGCTTTATGACCGCTCATGGTCAGCAGTTGGAAAAGTCTATGGATGCCTTTAAGGACTTTTGTGAAGAAATTGCCCAGAGTACCGCTCAATTAGCATTGGATTTCATAGATGTTTAGAGCATCGCTTATGCCGGGGAAGGCCGAAACACCAGAGCACGATAGTAAGATACGGAACAAAACAAGAAATGGCCTGGTATGATTTTTTCGAATATGGGGAAGATTAGGAACATCCGTCGGATTTGGATATTTGTAGAAGACAATTTTCAAGCGGTTGTATATGAGGGAAGAAAGCACCTTTCCTTTTATCAAGAGAGAAAAAGGGATTGCCTTGACCTAATATCAAAATACATCCATTCCAGCTCTGAGTCCGCTGTCCATGGGTGAACCACTGTAGTTCCAGCCTCAATTTTTCGGTCTTACCCCTGAAAACACTCATCCAGCCTGTCGGTTGACCGAAATCTGGCCCAAGAGCTTGACAAAATTTGTGATTTTAGGTAGAGATCTATAAAAAAAATCGTATGGTTGACAAGTATAACTATTGGCAAGGTATGTTTGATGAGGAGAATATCATGAAAAAAGTTTTGATTTTACTTGCAGTTGCTGCTCTTTTTGCATTTTCATGTGAAAGAACGCAGCCACAGAAACCGAAACCTGCTGCAAAAAAAGAAATCACAAAGGCAGATCTTAAGACAGAAGATGACAAAGTAAGTTACAGTCTCGGTTTTTCAATGGGTTCAAATTTCGAGAAAAATGAATTAAAAATGAATCTTGAAATTTTTCAAAAAGGTATAAAGGACGGTTTCACAGGTAGCAAGCGGATTCTTAATGAAGAAGAAATCGAAAAAACAATGATGGCTTTCCAGCAGAAAATGAGGGCCAAAAAACAGGCAGAATATATGAAAAAAATGGGAGAAAGAAAAAAACAGGGTGAAGCAAATAAAGAAAAAGGGGAAAAGTTCCTTGAAGGAAACAAGACAAAACAAGGTATTGTAACACTTAAGAGTGGACTTCAGTATAAAATCCTCAAAAAAGGAACTGGAGCTTCTCCAAAAGCAACAGACACTGTAAAATGCCACTATAAAGGAACAACAATTGACGGAAAAGAATTTGATAGCTCATACAAACGCGGTGAACCTGCTACATTTGCTCTCAACAGAGTTATAAAAGGTTGGACAGAAGGTCTCCAGCTCATGAAAGAAGGTGGAAAATGGCAATTTTTTATCCCTTCAGAACTGGCTTATGGAGAAAGAGGGTCAGGACCAGATATCGGACCTAATGAAGTACTTATTTTTGAAGTTGAACTTCTTGGAATAGAAAAACCAGAAACAAAAAAACCAGAGAAAAAAGGTTAATTCTATCTAATTATTGAAGATCTCTGCTATTCTGTACTGCACCATTCCCAAGAAACTCCTGTGATTTCATTTAGATATCTATACTCTTAACTGCGTATCAACAATACCAATCATGCGCCTTGGAACGGATTGGTGTCCCCGGTTTACTCGCTACCCCTGCTGGTGACAGACTGGGCCTAAAGGCTATGGGATTGTGGTCTTGTACGTGACCGAAAACACTAACGGTGGGCCAAGCCCACCCTACGGATAGAAGGGAGAGTCGGTATAATAAGCGCCGCCGCGGTGCCTTTATTTAGAAAAATACGGCTGCGAGGTAATAAGGCTTAAAGCAGTACAGAACAATCTGAAAGCGAATGGCGGGGTTGATTTCCCGCCTTTTTTTCTGAGAGTCTGATCGAAAACTGATGATATGGGACGGGAAGGCTTATGTCTTTCCAGCAGGCTTTGCCTAAATTTGTGTTTGTGGTATCTTTACTGGTGACGTCTTTTGTGGTATAGATACTTATTGTCTGGAAACACCCCTGTTTCGCAATCTCTGCGTCCCAATAGGCGGCCAGTTTACACGTTAGTTTTCGGGGTACAGGGATCGTTCTGTGTTTAACGTTGATCCTATGAGCTGTGATGAACTTTGAAATACTCGGAGAAATTACCAACATCGAGACCATTGCTATTGGTAATTCCATCCGAGACATTGCACGCTTGCGAAAGAAGTATGGTGGCGGTAGGATACGCCAGGCTGAAATTCATTGGTATGAGGCACATGGCATTGGCAGGAAGGAAATTAAACGTAAACGCTATTTGGATTAGAATTATGAAGCGACATAAAAATTCTACCCGTGGATTTGCTGTTTGCATCGATAATTCCGCGTATCCAGTATCCCTGGAGTTACACAAGATCTATCGTGTACTACCTGATGACGATGCCGCTATGGATGGAGATTTACGAGTTATTGATGAGAGTGGCGAAGATTATCTTTACCCTGCAGAGTACTTCGTCCTGATTGACTTACCGCACGATAAAGAGCTCGCTTTGAAGAATTCGTTCTCTCGCAGCCTTCAAGCCTAATATCGCATTCTCCCAGAAGACATCGGGGTCAGAGTACCAGGGCTACACTCCTAACAAATCCTACTAGCCTGTTGGTGGAACGGGGTCCTTGACTGAGGACATTGTCGTCCTGTGTGAATGACCCCAATTCTCACGTGCTATCAATCATCCTTGCTATATTTTGCCGAAGGAGGATCCGGAGTCGTTAACAATTGGCTGATGGCAGAACATTATAGAACTTGTTCCGTCTGACATAAAAGGCAGGGTTCCCATTAGAAAAAGGCCCTGCCTTTCTTGTCACAATGGCCACATATAACGGGGTGGATGTCAGAGCAGATCTAGATGTCAGGTTAGTCACTGCCAGTCGCAATCATAATCATTGAACTTTTGAGAAAATGATGCTCTGGTACCCAGTACGGGGATTTATTAGGATCGCCTGAGAGGCATGCCAACATGAAGTCTTTTACCATCACCACTCTGGGCTGCAAGGTTAACCGCTATGAATCGGAAGCAATTTCGGAGCAGCTTGCACGCCAGGGGTGGCAACCAACAGATAGAGGCTCCAAGGCAAGTCTTTGTATTATCAATACCTGCACGGTCACAGGAAAGGCAGCCATGCAATCCAGGCAGGCTGCAAGAAAGCTTATCCGCAGCCATTCAGGAGCCCTTGTGGTGGTCACGGGCTGCTATGCTCAAATAGCCCCCGAAGTCTTCAGTTCCATGCCGGGCGTGCATTATGTGGTGGGCAATACCTTCAAAGACCAGATTGCACGACTGGCCGGCTCTCACGAGGAACACAGCCTTGGCGTGAGCCTTGTTGAAGATATTTCAGCCCCCCGGCCGTTTCAGGATCTCGCTATGACCAGGTTTGGGAATCGAACGCGCCCCTTTCTGAAAATCCAGGACGGCTGCGACGCCTTTTGTGCCTACTGCATCGTTCCACATGCACGCGGCAGGAGTCGCTCCCTGAGGCCGGAAATTGTCATCAAGAGAACAAGGAGCCTGAAAGAGCACGGATACGCTGAGGTCGTCATTTGCGGAATCAATATCGGCCGGTACGGTCAAGACCTCACTCCAGCCACGTCCCTTAGCAGACTAATGCAGTTGATCGACGGCCCCCAAGGGGTAAAACGATTGCGCCTGAGCTCAATCGAACCTACCGAATTGTCAGAAGAGCTTATTGGACAGTTAGCAAGCTCTGAGCGTATTTGTCCACATCTCCATATACCGCTGCAAAGCGGAGACGACGAGGTGCTCAAATCCATGAATCGGCCCTATGGCTCACAATTTTACAGAGACCTAATTCACCACATCATCAGCGTGATGCCTGATGTGGCCATAGGTGTTGATGTGCTGGTAGGATTTCCGGGAGAGACTGAAAGGGCCTTTGAAAACACGTGTCGCCTGATTGAGCAACTAGCAATTGCTTATCTTCATGTTTTCCCCTTTTCCATGCAGAAGCAAACCCCTGCCGCGGCCTTTCGAGATCCAGTGCCGCCGGAAGCAATCAAAAAGAGATGCCAACATGTGCGCGCCATCGGAGAAACCAAGCGCTGGAAGTTTTACGAAAAGGTCATTGGTTCGACATTTGAAGTCTTGATTGAAGGAAAGCGGGACAGGGCCACAGGATATCTCAAGGGGCTAACTAAAAACTACATCCCTGTGCTTGTGGAAGGGGACGATGAATTGATGCACCGGGTGATTCAAACCAGGCTTACCAAAATCGAGTCCGGTAGAGTCTTTGGTGAGTGTCTGTCGGAACAATAGGTTTCTCAGGCCAGGGACATTGGGTATGCCCTGTCAACAGTTTGACGGTCTTCCATGTTCCTATATGTGGTCCTCCCCCAAGTTACCACCCTCGCTATCGGCAAGCAGTAATCCAACAGCGTGATATTATTATCGTTTTAGATTCCTGTAAAAAGTAGAATCCTGGCACGAAATTCGCTACATGATAGCGGCGTGGTTGCGATAATAGTAAGTTTTTGGTTCCTTAATTGTGAAATTCGTGTTTTTTCTGGTAGAAGATTTTAAAAGATAATCACGAAAACACGAAAGATTAAAAGCACGAAAACGAAAAACATCAAGACTTTCGTGTCTTCGTATTTTCGTGCTCCTGCCCGCCATTGCCACGTATGCTAGCATTGAAGCTGTATGCCGTGCTAGGCGATGGCAGGCGGGTTCGTGATAGATTCATTTTTCTTTTGGTTCCGGCTCGTCCGGGTGAGCGACCCTTTTGAGAGGGGTCGCGTTTTCCCAAACCACGCGGCACCTTTATTTATGATTTGAGTGCGTTATGCGTGCACTACCCTTGTTTTCTCGAGTGACCGCTTTTCTCATGGCTCTCATTTCCATGATGGTGCTCCTTCCATCCTTTGCTTTCCCAGCCCAGGAAAACGCCTATCCGGCCTTTGATAACTTTCCCATTCCTGAATCCGTAAGCCTGTGCGGTGAGCCAATGCCACTTGAAAACCGCCGTGTCTGGGAAATGCTGGATCGAGAATTTACCATAGCTGTCTGGGACCGGGCCCAGGTTTTCATGTGGCTTAAGCGGGCGGGACGCTATTTCCCACACATTGAAAAGAAGCTCGCTGAGGCGGGCATGCCTGATGACCTGAAGTACCTTGCCGTGGCTGAGAGTTCTCTTCTCACGCATATCCGATCCAGTGAGGGAGCCATCGGACCATGGCAGTTTATGGCGCGCACCGCTCAAGGCAATGGCCTTCGCAAGGACCACATGGTGGACGAACGGCTAAGCTTTGAGCATTCCACTGAGGCAGCCCTTAACTACCTTAAGCGTCTTAAGGAAATATTCGGCACCTGGACCTTAGCACTGGCCGGGTACAATTGCGGCAAAACCCGCCTGAAAAATAGAATTAAGGAGCAGAAAGTCACAGACTACTACAGGCTCAACCTGCCACTGGAGACCGAGCGATTTATCTTTCGCATCGCGGCTATCAAGATTATCATGGAAAATCCGAAAAGCTATGGATACAGTCTGACACAGGATCGGGCCTACAGGCCTATCAAGTGCGATACAGTGCCGGTCGAAATCCAGGTCCCGCTCCATGTGAGAGATGTTGCCCGTGCCCTGGGCACGGACTTCAAAGTTCTCAAAGAACTCAATCCGCAGATCCTTGACTATTATCTGCCCACCGGGCGTTATACGATCAAAGTTCCATCCGGGCTGGCTTCCAGGATGGCTACTGTTTTGAAACAACTCGCCCGCATCGCCTCCCGCCACATGAAAAAAGCTTCTGATCGTTATTACGTGGTTCAACCGGGAGATACTTTAAGCCATATTGCCAGGCGAAGAGGAGTCTCAGTGGCCACGCTGAAAAAACTCAACGGAATTCGAGGCTCCCTGATCATGGTAGGGCAGAAGCTTCGGCTGGGGCATAAACAAAAAAGAGATTGCCAGTGATGGCTAACCTCTTTGCTTTGTTTGCCGTTGCGTCCACAACGCGGAGCAGCGGGTAGGAGCTTCTAAAGCGTTGTCTACTCTTTTTCCATTTCAGGCGCGGCGTGCTGTGCTGCCTTCTCCGCGGTTTCGGCCTCTTTTGGCTTTTCTCTTTCTTTAGCCTTTACAGGTGCCTCCTTCTTGGCTTTGTCGACCCCCTTCTTCTCCGCCCTCGATTTTTTCTTTTTCCGTTCCTTCTTTTCTTTTGGAGCAACAAGCTCTACCAATGAAATAGGGGCTGCGTCTCCACGCCGCATCCCTATCTTAGTCACATTGGTGTAACCTCCGGCCCTGTCGCCGAAACGCTCCGGCGCTTCTTCAAAGAGTTTGTGGACCACTGTCTTGTCTCTCATGACTCCCAGCGCCTGCCGTCGCGCATGGAGATCACCTCTTTTTGCCAGGGTAACCATGCGGTCGGCCCATCGCCTCAACTCCTTGGCCTTGGCATCCGTTGTCCGAATCCGGCCATGTTCGAAAAGGGAAGTTACCATGTTCCGGAACATGGCATTCCGATGGCTTCCTGTGCGGTTCAGCTTTTTTCCCGCTTTTTGGTGTCTCATGTATCGCTGCTTTCTTCTTCTATAGCCTCTTCGTCGGGTGGCACAAAGTTCTCAAGCTTCATACCAAGAGTCAGTCCCATTTCGGCCAGAACTTCCTTAATTTCATTCAGTGATTTCCGACCAAAATTTTTGGTCTTGAGCATCTCGACCTCGGTCTTCTGGACCAATCCCCCAATATATTGGATGTTCGCATTCTTTAGGCAGTTGGCAGAGCGAACCGAAAGTTCCAATTCATCAACACTCCGATAGAGGTTTTCGTTAAGGGGCTTTTCCTCCTCTTGCTCTCTTTCAGGTTTAGGTTCAGGCTCTGCTTCTTCATCAAAGTTGATAAAGATGTTCATCTGTTCTTTGAGTATCTTTGCCGCATATGCCACAGCATCTTCCGGCACAACACTACCATCGGTCCATACCTCAAGGGTGAGTTTATCATAATCGGTCCTTTGACCAACCCGAGCATTCCCGACCACATAGTTGACCCGCTTTACAGGTGAGAATACAGCATCTATCGGTATGGTGCCAATGGGATCGTTTTCTTCTTTATTCATGTCGGCCGGCACATAACCCTTGCCCGCCTTGGCCGTCATGGTCATATCCAGTTTTGCGTCCTTTGACAGGGTTGCAATATGATGCTCCGGGTTTAGTATCTCAACACCACCGTCAGAGATTATATCCCCTGCCTTAACCTCACATTCTCCAGAGGCTTCGATCCGGAGCACCCTCGGCCCCGGATCAGACATTCGCAAGCGGACTTCTTTGAGATTCAATACAATCTCGGACATGTCCTCAAGCACACCGGGTATAGCCGTAAACTCGTGCATGACATTATCTGCCTTTACTGAGACAACGGCAGCCCCGTGAAGTGAGGAAAGGAGCATTCTACGGAGCGCATTGCCGATGGTAATGCCAAAACCCCTTTCCAGGGGCTCACAGACAAACTTTGCGTAGGACGCCATGCTGTCAGTAATCTCAATACCTTTCGGCTTGATCAGCTCGCGCCAATTCATGTACATGAGCTCATTTGATGACATGCATAATCTCCGAATTTGGTTTATTTAGAATAGAGTTCCACTATCAATTGCTCCTGGATCGGCATCGTCAATTCTTCCCGGGTGGGATAGGCCTTGATCGTTCCCCTGAATTGTTCCTTTGAAAGTTCAAGCCATGCCGGAACACCGCGCCGCACCACAGCATCCATAGCATCGGAAATGCCGGCTATCTTTCGACTCTTCTCCCGCACCTCTATTACGTCACTTACCTTTACCAGGTAAGACGGAATATTCATTTTTTGGCCATTAACCATGAAGTGATTATGGCGTACTAACTGCCTGCCCTGTGCCCGGGCATTAGCAAATCCCAAACGATAGACCACATTGTCCAGGCGCCGTTCCAGAAAAATCAAAAGGTTGGTACCGGTTATCTCTCGTGCGCGTTCCGCTTTGTAGAACAAACCACGAAACTGGCCTTCCAGCAAGCCATACATACGTTTGACTTTCTGCTTCTCCCGAAGTTGGATGCCGTAGTCGGAGAACTTCCGCCGTCGCCGCTGTCCGTGCTGACCCGGAGCATACCCTCTGCGGTCAAAGGCACATTTGTCGGAATAACATCGATCTCCCTTTAAAAACATCTTCAGGTCTTCGCGTCGGCACAGCCTGCATACCGAACCGATATATCGTCCCAAAATAGTCCTCCTTTCACACCCTGCGCCGCTTGGGTGGGCGACAGCCGTTGTGCGGAATGGGGGTCACATCTTTGATCAAAACAACATTAAACCCTGCTGCCTGAAGGGCGCGCAAAGCAGCCTCCCGGCCTGCACCCGGACCCTTTACGTAGACCTCAACATTTCTCATCCCGTGTTCCATGGCCTTCTTGGCGGCATCCGCCGCCGCCAGTTGAGCGGCAAAAGGGGTGCTTTTCCGCGAACCCTTGAAACCCTGCGTCCCCGCGCTGGACCATGCCACTACATTACCCACAGGATCAGTGATGGTCACGATCGTATTGTTAAAGGTAGACTGGATATGGGCTATCCCATTTAGGATGTGCTTCTTTTCTTTCTTTTTTCGAGATGGCCTTGCCATGATGTACGCATATTCCTCCTATTTCTTTCTCTTTCTCACAACACTGCGACGTGGTCCCTTCCGGGTTCTGGCGTTGGTGCTCGTTCGCTGCCCTCGAACCGGAAGTGATTTTCGGTGCCTGAGACCACGGTAGCACCCCAGTTCCATCAGTCGCTTCACGTTCATAGAGACTTCAGTGCGAAGCTCTCCTTCAACTTTGTGCTGACTATCAATGATTTTGCGGATGGCCGTAACCTGGTCTTCTCCTAATTGATCCGTCTTTGTATCAAAATCTATACCGGCCTCCCGTAATATCTTCCTCGATATGCTGCGCCCAATCCCATAAATATAGGTCAGACCTATCTCGGCCCGTTTATTTTTCGGCAAATCAACGCCTGCAATCCGTGCCAATCTGTTGCCTCCCCTTAGTTTGGTTATTCGTTACTTGTTATTTGTTATTAGTTGTCCGTTATTAGTTGTCCGAATAACGAATAACCAGTAACGGATAACGAATAGCGGCTTTATCCTTGCCTTTGCTTATGTCTCTTATTCTCGCAAATGACTCTAACAATCCCCTTGCGACGAACAATCTTACACTTGCTGCATATCTTCTTTACCGAAGCCCTTACTTTCATGTTTTACCTCATTTTCGCTAATTCGCGGGAGCGGTCGATACTCATTGGTCATTGGTCATTTGGATTGATGATTGTCGATTGTCGATTGATCCACCTGCGGCGGAAAAACAATTTTCAATCATCAATCGTCAATCATCAATCATCAATCATCAATCACTGAACCTCAATCGGTTCTTCTTTCGGCATTTATACTTTGCCGTCTGTGGTACTCAAAATGACCGGCCCGTCTTCTGTAATTGCAACGGTATGCTCAAAATGGGCCGACAAACTCCCATCTTTTGTTACTGCTGTCCACCCATCCTCTAAGGTCTTTACCTCATAGCTGCCAGCATTAACCATTGGCTCAATAGCCAGCACCATGCCTGGCTTCAAGCGAATCCCCATACCCGGCTTACCATAGTTAGGTATTTGAGGGTCCTCATGCAAGGCCTTTCCTATTCCGTGTCCTACAAATTTCCTGACAACCGAGAACCCGGCTGACTCCGCGTGGCTCTGAATAGCGTGGGAGATATCAGACAACCGTTTACCCGGTACCGCCTGCTCAATGCCCAGGAAAAGGGCTTGTTTGGTGGTTTTCATTAGTCGCTGCGCAATCCCCGATACCTTGCCCACAGGTACAGTAATGGCCGCATCCCCATAATAACCATTATAGAAAATACCAAAATCGATGCTGAGTATATCCCCTTCCTTAAGGGGATGCCTGGACGGAAAACCGTGAACAACCTGCTGATTAACGGATGTACACAGGCTGTACGGATAACCCCGATATCCCTTAAAAGCAGGTCTGGCGGTTCTCGCAAGGGCCAGTTTCTCGGAAATCTTGTCTAGTGTCAGTGTATTGGTACCAGGTTCGATTTTTTGCCGCAAAACTTCAAGGATCTCTGCAACAATGACATTGCTCTGGCGGATCTTCTCAATCTCACCTGGAGACTTCAAGATGACCATGTCAATGTCGTCCCTTAATGGCTCCCCCTTTTTTTATGAAACCCTCGTAGTGTCGAGCCAGCATGTGGCTCTCCATCTGGCTGACGGTGTCTATGGCCACGCCCACCACGATCAAAAGGGCAGTACCTCCAAAGTAAAAAGGAACATTGAACCTGGCAATCAATACCGTCGGCAATACACAAACGGCTGATACGTATATGGCCCCGCCAAAGGTTATGCGTGTAAGCACCCTGTCGATATAGTCGGCTGTGCGCTTGCCGGGCCTGATGCCGGGGATATAGCCTCCGTACTTTTTCATATTGTCAGCCACATCAACCGGGTTGAAGGTAACGGCAGTATAAAAATAACAGAAGAAGATGATAAAGCCGACAAACACAAGGTTGTATACGATGCCGCCGGGTGTCATGGCCTGGGAAACGCTTTGCATCCACGGGACATCTATGAAATTAGCCACCGTGGCTGGAAACATAATGATAGAAGACGCAAAAATGGGCGGAATCACGCCAGACGTATTAATCCTAAGGGGCAGATGAGTGCTCTGGCCGCCGTACATCCTGCGGCCAACAATCCGTTTGGCATATTGTACTGGAATCCGCCGCTGGCCACGCTCCACAAATACGATAGTCCCTACCACAACGACCATGAGCACGACTAATACCAACGCCAGAAAAGCCCCCATCTCGCCGGTTTTCATCAGACGAAAGGTATTGCCAACAGCACTTGGCATACGCGCTACAATACCTGCAAATATGATAAGGGATATCCCATTGCCGATTCCCCGCTCTGTTATCTGCTCCCCAAGCCACATAATAAAGGCTGTACCGGCGGTCAGGGTAAGCACTGTCATGAACCGAAAACTCCAGCCAGGATGGGCAACGACCGCTGCGCCGCCAGGTGAAGTCATACTCTCAAGCCCGATGCTGATTCCAAAACCCTGGATTATACTTAGAATAACTGTCCCGTAACGCGTATACTGCGTAATCTTTTTCCGCCCGGACTCTCCTTCCTTGGATAGCCTGTCAAGGTGGGGAATGACCACGGTCAGAAGCTGCAATATGATCGAGGCGCTTATGTACGGCATGATCCCTAGAGCAAATACCGAAAGCCGCTCAAGGGCACCACCCGAAAACATGTCAAATAGCCCTAAGAGAGTCCCCCGGGCACGGGCAAAAAACGTGGCAAGGGCATCTGCGTCGATCCCGGGCGTTGGCACTGCACATCCGATACGATACACCATCAACATCCCGAAGGTGAATAGAATGCGCTTTTTTAACTCAGGAATCTTGAATATATTTTGAAAGCCACCGATCATATCAAGTTATCAATTCTTCTTGAAGCTTGTATTTAGCTTGTTAAATTCGAATATCGAATATCGAAGCACGAAACAAATCCGAAATTCAAATATCAAATGTTCAAAACATTATTCATAATTCCTCAATTTCATTGTTTTGAATTTTGTATTTTGGTCATTTGAATTTGTTTCGGATTTCGCGCTTCGAATTTCGAATTTCAGATTACCCGTCTCAGGTTTACAACTTCTTTCAATTTAACCAAAAATCGAAATTCCTATACTACTAGACGATCTCCACCCGTCCTCCAACAGCCTCGACCTTGGCCCGTGCTGACCCACTGCACCGGTCTACCTTCAGCACCAGCGGGTAGTCAATTGTACCTTGGCCCAAAAGTTTCACGCCATCTGATTCTCGTTTGACAAGGCCCGCAGCCGTTAGCGCGACTTTGTCTACCACCGAACCTTTCTCAAACCGTCCCAGATCACGTATATTGACTATTACAAATTCCTTTCTAAAGATGTTGGTAAATCCCCGTTTGGGCAGGCGACGCTGCAGTGGCATCTGCCCTCCTTCAAATCCGGGCCTAATGTTGCCGCCGGAGCGGGCCTTTTGGCCCTTGGTTCCCCTGCCTGCGGTCTTGCCGTGCCCTGAGCCCGGTCCGCGGCCAAGCCGTTTAACAGCCTTGCGCGCCCCTTTCGGGGGTGACAGCTCATTGAGTTTCATCGGCCTTTTCTTCCACTTCCAACATATGGGACACCTTTCGAATCATTCCCCGGACCGTAGGCGTGTCTTTCAAAACAACCGTCTTGTTCAACTTTCTTAATCCCAGGCTATGAACTACCCTTCGATGTTTCCCGGGTCTACCTATCATACTCTTTCTTAGCGTTATCCTAAGTGTTTTAGGCATGATCATATCTCAGCAGGGTCCTTGCCGCGCCTGGCCGCAATCGTCTCGCGGCTGCGCAGTTGACTCAAACCCTTAAGAGTGGCCTTCACAATATTATGGGGATTGTGAGATCCCATACATTTGGTCAGGACGTTCTGCACGCCTGCGGCCTCCAGCATCGCCCTGATCGCACCGCCAGCAATGATTCCAGTCCCTTCACCAGCAGGTTTTAGTAAAACCAAGCCGGCGCCATATTTGCCCATAACCTCATGTGGAATGGTCTGGTTGATTAAAGGAATTTCGATCATGTTCTTCTTGGCTCGCTCAATCCCCTTGCGAATGGCCACAGGAACCTCTTTAGCCTTCCCCAGACCGCTTCCCACTTTACCACTACCGTCTCCAACAACAACCACGGCACTGAAACTAAAGCGGCGGCCCCCTTTGACCACTTTGGCCGTACGGCTTATGTGAACCACCTTTTCTATTAGCTGAACTTCCTCTAACTCTTTGCCAAGCAACGGTCTTTCTCCTCGCTAAAATTTGAGACCCGTTTCGCGAGCCCCGGTAGCAATCGCCTGCACCCGGCCGTGATACGAGAAGCCATTGCGGTCAAACACGACCTCGGAAATCCCTTTTTCAATAGCCCTTCGCGCCACAAGCTTCCCCACAAAATTTGCCGCCTCCACCTTACTCTCAAACTTTGGATACTCCCGCGCCTCCTTATCAAGAGTAGAGGCTGACGCCACGGTATGACCGGTTGTATCCACCACAACCTGGGCATAGATATGCCTCGTGCTCCTGAACACGCTTAACCGGGGGCGATCCTCAGTCCCATATATTTTTTTTCGCACGCGTCTTTTTCTTCTTAAACATGCCTTTTTTTTCAAGGATAAAGCACCCATAAGAACTTAGCTCAGCTTCGCTCCGCAATTGGAATAATGGAGTATTGGAATGATGGAATAATGGGTTAAAAGGAATGAAAACAATTGAAACAATGATTTTTCCGCTTTTGTTCCCAACATTCCATTATTCCACTATTCCATCATTCCATATTGACAGCATAGAACAATTGCCACTGAAACATAAATGATTGCAAGCAATTGTGCAATTCCCAAGGGGTGTGGTTATTTTGCCGCTGATTTTCCTACCTTACGTCTAATTTGCTCTTCAACGTACTTGATCCCCTTGCCCTTGTAAGGTTCCGGCCTTCTAAATCCTCTAATGGTAGCCGCTGTACACCCCAAGAGCTCTTTATCAATCCCAGACAAAACGATTCTGTTCTTCTTGTCAACAGAGGCCGATATGCCCTCAGGAAGTTTGTAGACCACAGGATGAGAGTACCCCAGAGTTAAGGTAAAGACATTTGACTTTAGATCGACGCGATAACCAACACCGCTGACCTCAAGCCCACGTTCGAATCCCTGTGTAACGCCCACTATCATATTAGCTACCAATGTTCGTGTAAGCCCTTGAATTGCTTTGGCCTGCTTCATTTTGCCAAATAGAATAACGTGAATGAAACCATCCTTCACACCCAGGTCCACATCAGGGTGTATGACGCGAGACAACTCTCCTTTTGGCCCCTTCACCCTTAGCCAGCGGCTATCATAAGTTACCTTCACACTATCTGGTATTGGAATCGGTTGTCTTCCTACTCGAGACATGGTTCATAACCCTGACGATTGAATATTGACGATTGATGATTGACGATTTTTTCCGCCCCATGCGCATCAATCGACAATCATCAATCATCAATCCAAATGACTAACGGCTTACCAGATACTACACAGCAGCTCACCGCCGACATTTAGCTTTCTTGCTTCGCGATCAGCGAGTACTCCATTTGATGTCGACAGGATCGCAATCCCCATTCCACTCAGGACGAGAGGAATGCCCTCCTTCTTTACATAAAGCCGCCTGCCCGGCTTGCTCAGGCGCTTGAGACCGACAATGACTCCTTCGTTAGATTCATCGTACTTTAGATAGATTCTTAGAATCCCATCTTTTCGGTCCTTGATGAGCTTATAATTCTTAATGTAGCCCTCGGCTTTTAAGATTTTAGCCACACTGATTTTCATCTTGGACGCGGGAACGTCTACCTTGCCATGTTTGGCCATATTGGCATTTCTGATACGTGTCAGCATATCAGCCAATGGATCCGTAACCGGCATTATGTGTCTCCTCCCTACCAACTCGATTTGACTACCCCGGGCAGCTCTCCCCTCAGGGCCAGAGTTCTAAAACATATTCGGCAGATGCCAAATTTTCTCAAAAACGCCCTCGGTCGGCCACAAATAGGACACCTCGAATATGCCCGCGTTCTAAACCGAGGCTTACGTTTTGCCTTCACTATTAAAGACTTCTTTGCCAAGCATGCCCCCTTTCTCAGTTCCTGAAAGGCATTCCAATCAATTCAAGCAGTGTCTTGCCTCCCTCATCAGTTCGGGCACTGGTCACAATGGTAACATTTAGCCCTTTGATCTTGTCAATCTTGTCGTATTCTATTTCCGGGAATATGATATGCTCCTTGATCCCTAAGGAATAGTTACCCCTGCCATCAAAGCCCTTCGGGGAAATCCCTCGAAAGTCTCGCACCCTCGGCAGGGCTATGTTAACCAACCTGGTAAAGAAGTCATACATCCGCACCCCTCGAAGTGTCACCTTACACCCTATGGGCATACCTGCCCGGAGTTTGAAAGCGGCAATCGACTTCCTGGCACGGGTGACAATAGGTTTTTGGCCAGAAATCAAGCTTAGTTCTTGGACCGCTGAATCGAGGACCTTGATGTTCTGGATTGCCTCACCCAGCCCCATGTTCAACACAATTTTGGTTAGTTTCGGGACCTGCATGACATTCTTATACCCAAACCGATCCATCAGTTTCAAGGTTATCTCATTGCTGTACAGTGTCTTTAAATGCGACATAGCTACCCTTCTGAATAAATCCGTACTGTTTTCAAGGCGTGAGCCGCAAATCCGAAACAAATTCCAAATCCAAATATCAAATGTTCAAAACCTTATTCACTTTTACGCAGTATCGTCTTTCTTGCAAATGCAAAGGTTCGATTTTTTTGAATCATATTGTTTAGGATTTTGTGCTTTGGTCATTTGTATTCGTTTCGTGCTTCGGATTTCGAATTTCGGATTTTCCCATTTCTCCATCCAAGCAACACATCATAGCTGAAGTCGGCAAGAAACCGGAAATGCTCCCCACCTTGTCATATACTATGTATCAATAATTTCCCCGCACTTTTTGCACACCCTTACCATTCTGCCGTCCTCAAGGCGCTGCATCTTGATGCGCACATGATTTATGCATTTGTTACACATCAACATCACGTTGGACCAATGGATCGGAGCCTCCTTTTCTATAATACCCCCCTGTCGCGTTTGACCCCCGGGCTTGGTGTGACGTTTGACAAAATTCACATTTTCAATGATAACCCGGTCCTTGTCCCCAAAAACTCTCAGGACCTTGCCCATCTTACCCTTTTCCTTGCCCGCAATAACTCTGACTTTGTCGTCCTTCTTGATGCGGCACTTCACAGTTGACATAACGCCCCTCTCACAGGTGCACTCCCAACTTCTTACCTCGTTCTGAATAAATCCGAAGCACGAAATTCGAAATTCGAAACAAATTCGAAATTCAAATGTTCAAAACTATTATAGCTTCTCATTTGCTTCCGGGTTTTTTGTTTCGGTAATTTGAATTTTGAAAATTTGGTCATTGTTTCGAATTTCGACCTGCCCGCCATTGCCAGAGATGCCGGCACATAAGCTGAATGCTGTCTCAGGCGTTGGCAGGCGGGTATTCGAGTTTCGAGTTTTTTCCTCATTTCTCCAATAAACAGGACATGACTGGGACCGACAAGAATCCGGAAATGCCCCCTGCATTAGATTACAATACCTCCGGAGCCAACGACATGATCTTCACAAACTTCTTTGCCCGGAGTTCTCTGGCCACAGGACCAAAAATACGAGTGCCAATCGGCTCTCCCTGCTGATTGATCAGTACCGCGGAATTGTCGTCAAATCTTATGTAGGAACCATCAGGCCTGCGTAATTCCTTCTTTGTCCGGACCACGACCGCCCGCATGACATCTCCCTTCTTGACTTTGGCGTTTGGTATGGCCTCCTTTACCGAGACGATAATAATATCTCCGATCCTTGCATACCGCCTGCGGGACCCGCCGAGCACCCGGATACAATACAACTTTTTGGCTCCCGAGTTGTCGGCCACTTGTAGCTTGGTTTCCGCCTGTATCATTGCTCTGGTACCCTCTCAAACAGCCTTCTCCAAAATCTCACTCACCCGCCAGCACTTGGTCTTGCTCAGAGGCCTGGTTTCTACAATCATCACCCTGTCGCCTATCCCGCACATGTTTTGGGCATCATGGGCCACGCACTTGCCACGTCGCCTCACGTACTTCCTGTACACAGGATGTTCTACTATCCTCTCCATGGACACCACAACTGTCTTGTCCATCTTACTGCTAACAACCGTGCCAATCTGCCTTTTTCTCAATCCCCTATCTTTCATGTCTTATCCTATAGATTGTCTATTGACGATTGATGATTGACGATTGAAAAACAATCGACAATCCACAATCATCAATCGTCAATTTGCTGTTCCCTCAGGACGGTCTTAATGCGGGCAATGTCCTGCTTGGTTTGCCGCAACCTCATTGGATTTTCCAACTGGTCCGTGGCGTGCTGAAATCTTAGATTGAAGAGTTCTTGAGTCAAATCTGCCAATTTGTGCCCCAACTCCTCTAAACTTAGCTCCCTCAATACGCTTGCTTTCATGAGCGCTCACCTCGTGTCACCAAGCGTGTCCTGAACGGTAGTTTATGTGAAGCCAATCGCAAGGCTTCTGTTGCCAAATCCGCGGAGACTCCTTCCATCTCATAAAGCATCTTGCCAGGCCTGACCACGGCAACCCAACCTTCCGGCGAACCTTTCCCCTTCCCCATCCTCGTTTCAGCAGGCTTCTTTGTAATCGGCTTATCAGGAAAAACCCGGATCCAAATCTTTGCACCCCGCTTCACGTGACGCGTCATGGCAACACGAGCCGCTTCAATCTGTTGTGCCGTCATACGCCCGCACTCGATCGCCTGAAGTCCAAACGCACCAAAGCTCAAAGTCGATCCCCGATATGCCTTTCCTTTCATCCTGCCCTTCTGTTGTTTCCGATATTTGACCTTCTTGGGACTTAGCATGACAGGATTCCCCTAACATCTTGGAATTTCTACAGCTTGCTGAAATTCCTGCGACTTTAGTCGAGTAGTTAAATAGTCGAGTTGTCAAGTTGTAAGGTCCTTGAACCACTCAACTACTCGACCACTCGACCAATTGCGTAGCGAAGCGCAGCTAAATTGCTTCCGCTTTGTCTTTCTCAAGAATCTCACCATTAAATATCCACACCTTTATCCCGATGATCCCGTAAGTGCAGCGGGCCTGAGCAACCCCGTAATCAATATCCGCCCTTAATGTGTGAAGCGGTATTCTCCCTTCCTTGTACCATTCGGTCCTGGCCATTTCTGCCCCTCCCAAACGACCCGAAGAGGATATCTTGATCCCCTTGGCACCAAACCTCATCGCTGACGCCAAACTCCTTTTCATGGCCCGGCGAAAGGCAATCCGCCTTTCAATTTGCATGGCCACGTTCTCGGCCACCAATTGAGCGTCCACCTCAGGCCTTCTCACCTCTTGGATATCAATCACCAGTTCCTGCGAGACCAACTTTTCTAACTCCTTCTTGAGCTGCTCAATCTCCACTCCCTTTTTCCCAATCACAATACCTGGACGGGCAGCATATATGCGCAATCTAATGCGGTTGGCCCATCTTTCAATCTCTATATTCGATATGCCAGCATGATAGAGCTTTTTCTTCAGAAACTCACGGATCTTATGGTCATCTATGATAAACATAGCATAATCCTTGCGGGCAAACCATCGAGAATTCCACGACCTGGTAATCCCCAACCTGAACCCAATCGGATTTACCTTCTGTCCCAAATTGACCTCCTTTGAACTTAGTTCGCTCCGCTCACAGCCTGGAATAATGGAACGATGGAATGGTGGAATAATGGGTTTAAGAGGATTTTGGTCTTTTTATCTTTTACATCATTCCAATATTCCATCATTCCATCATTCCTTTCTCGAGATTACAGGCAAGCTAATAAAGTGCTATAAGTTCAGCAAGTTGTACAATTTCCGACATGTTGTATCACTCTTCAGCCAAAACGACCGTGATATGACTGGTACGCTTGAGGATCCTGGTTGCCCGTCCCATGGCCCTTGGCCGAAAACGCTTCAAGCTAGGCCCCTGATTGACGACAATATTTGCAATGGACAGGTTATCCACCTCAATATCAGGCTTCTGGTCAGCATTAGCCACTGCCGAACGTATGATCTTCCCCAACAGCTTAGCCGAACGCTGTGGCATAAAACCCAAGACACTCAGACCATCCTCTACCGGCTTGCCCTTCACTGCCTTTGCCACTTTTCGAACCTTTGTAGGAGAAATCCGCACATATCTTGCTACTGCCTTGACTTCCATTTTTACTTCTTCTTCCCTTTCAAACGGGTCTTCTTATCACCAGAGTGTCCGTAGAAGGTCCTTGTCGGTGCAAACTCCCCTAATTTGTGGCCTACCATATCTTCTGATATAAACACCGGAACGAACTTTTTCCCATTGTGCACGGCCAGTGTCAAACCAACCAGATCAGGGACAACGGTGGAACGCCTCGACCAGGTCTTAATGACCTTGCGGCTCATGCTCTCCTGAGCCGCAAGCGCCTTTTTGAGCAATTTTGGCTCTATGTAAGGACCTTTTTTTAACGAACGCGCCATACCCTCACCTTCTACACTATTTTCTACGCTTCACGATGTACCGATCGCTAACCTTTTTCTTCTTTCGTGTTCTATACCCTTTGGCAAGAACACCCCAAGGAGAACAGGGATGCCGTCCTCCAGATGACTTTCCCTCGCCACCACCCATTGGATGGTCTACAGGATTCATGGCAACACCTCGTACCCTTGGCCGACGGCCAAGCCAGCGTTTTCGGCCAGCCTTGCCAAGAACAATCTTTTCATGTTCCAGATTCCCCACCTGACCAACTGTTGCCGTGCAATTAATCAGAAACATACGAACCTCACCTGAGGGAAGCTTGACCTGAGCATACCGTCCCTCTTTGGCCATCAGTTGTGCATAGGTCCCCGCACTGCGCACTATCTGGGCCCCCTTGCCCGGCTGCATCTCAATATTGTGGATCTGGGTCCCCGGCGGTATGTTGCGAAGTGGCAAGACATTGCCCGGTTTAATATCGGCTGTGGGGCTGGCAATCACTGTGTCGCTTACCGAGACCTTATGAGGAGCGACAATATAGCGCTTTTCCCCGTCTGCATAGTGGAGCAGGGCGATGCGAGCCGATCGATTTGGATCGTATTCTATAGATGCCACCTTTGCCGGAACATCAGTCTTGTCACGCTTGAAATCAATGATGCGGTAACGCCGTTTGTGCCCACCACCACGATGGCGACATGTCATACGGCCACCGGCATTGCGACCCCCGCTCTTCTTGAGAGGTCGTACTAAGCTCTTTTCAGGGCGAGACGTCGTGATATTCTCAAACGTATCATATGTCTGAAATCGCCGTCCAGGAGAGGTAGGTTTTACTTTTCTGAGTGCCATATTCGTTGCCCGTTATTGGTTATTAGTCATTTGGATTGATGATTGTCGATTGTCGATTGATCCGCGTGCGGCGAAAAAACAATCTTCAATCATCAATCGACAATCCAAATTAGACTCCTTCAAAGAACTCAATATTCTCACCCCTGGCCAGGGTCACGACAGCCTTCTTCCAGTCGCGGCGTTTGCCCAGGGTCCGACCCACACGTTTGACCTTGCCTTTCGTCTGCATGGTCCGAACCCTTACCACCCGAACATTGAAAATTTTTTCCACCGCATGCCTGATCTCCACCCTGTTGGCCTTGCGGTCCACCTCAAAGGTGAGCTGATTATTCGCCTCCTTTTGGATGGTGCTCTTTTCAGTAATAAGGGGTCTCTTGATAATCTCGTACGGGTTCATGAGAGCAATCTCCCCTCAAGCTGCTTCACGGAGGGCTCAAGCAAAACAAGGTGTTTAAACCTGAGGATGTCATAGACATTCAAACCCTCCCAGCGCACCACCTTCACATGGGGCACATTCCTTGAGGAAAGCTCAAGGTTCTCAAGTTCCCGGTCTGTTACAATCAATGCCTCTCTGGTCCTTAACGCTCCAACAACCTCCACGAATCGTTTTGTCTTGACAGTTTCCAGGTCGAGCTTGTCCACAACAATCAAGGCCTTCTCTTGCAGCTTGCTTGTCAGGGCCATTTTCAGGGCCTGCCTGCGAACCTTTTTGGGTATCTTATAGGCATAACTGCGCGGCCTTGGGCCAAATACTACACCTCCACCCCGCCATAGAGGAGATCTCCGGGATCCTGCTCGGGCACGACCCGTGCCCTTCTGGCGGTAAGGCTTTTGCCCCGAACCACTCACTTGAGAACGCCCCTTGGTAGCAGCCGTTCCGGCACGCCTGCTGGCCAGTTGCATGGTGACCACCTCATGCAAGACGTGCTGTTTGACCGGCACATTGAAGATTTCATCTACCAGGTCTATCTCAGAAACCTTTACGCCATCCATGTTATAAACATCTTGAAGGGCCATAAACCTTGTTCCTGCCTCATTTGTCATTCGTCACTTGTCATTGGTCATTGGTTGTTGATCTCAACCTAACCCGGATAAACCGGAAATCCGAAGCACGAAATTCGAAACTCGAAACAAATCCGTACTGTTCTCAAGGCGTGAGCCGCAAATACAAATGTTCGAATGTTCAAAACATGGAATTTGAGCTGTTTGAGATATGGTCGTGCACTGTTTTGGTCATTTGAATTTTGAAAATTTCGAATTTGTTTCGGACCCGCCTGCCATCGCCACGTACTTCGTGCAGCTCACATGTTAGCATCTCTGGCAATGGCGGGCAGGTTTCGATATTCGAATTTATTTTCTGCCAGAAAAAACACGAATCTTAGAACTTAGCGCCTAATGACTAATGACCAATTCACTGCCCAAACTTCGGTTTCCGCACCTCAACCAGTCCAGACCTGCACCCTGGCACGGCCCCTTTTACAATCATAAGGTGTTGTTCTGGGCGTATATCAACAATCTCCAAGTTTCGCACTGTTACCAGTAGGTTCCCATAATGACCCGGCATCTTACGCCCCTTGATGATCTTGGAAGGCGTTGCAGAGGCCCCCACAGAGCCCGGTGCACGATGAAACATAGACCCATGGCTCCCCCCGCCTCCGCGGAACCCCCAGCGTTTTACAACACCGGAAAAGCCTCTCCCCTTAGAGATGCCACTTATATCGACACACTCACCAACCTGGAACATATCAACGGTCAGGGTCTGGCCCAGGGTGTACCCCGAAGGGTCATCCACTGAGATTTCTCTCAGAAAGGCACACGCCTGCCCGCCGCTCTTCTTGAAATGCCCTTGCAGGGGCTTGTTGACTCGGTTTCCCCGCTTTTCCAGGAAACCAACCTGTAGGGCATTGTATCCGTCAGTCGCCCGCGTCTTGACCTGGGTCACGACACAAGGCCCCACCTCAAGCACTGTGACCGGCACCTGTTGTCCATCCGGCGAAAACAGGCTCGACATACCGAGCTTCCTACCTAATAGCCCTCTGTGCATTCTCTTTGTTCCTGAATATCCGCATAGAGCATGGCGCATAGAGGGAGTTCAGAATAACTAAAGTTTTTGCTCTTTGCTCTTTGCTCTATGCTCTTTGCGCTATGCCCTATGCGCTATGCGCGTTCAGTCGAGCTTTATCTCAACGTCCACTCCAGCCGAAAGATCCAGCTTCATGAGGGCATCCACCGTCTGTTGCGTCGGATCCACGATGTCCAGGAGACGCTTGTGAGTCCGGATCTCAAACTGCTCACGGGACTTCTTGTCCTTGTGGGGTGAGCGCAATACACAATACTTGTTAATCACGGTCGGCAGGGGTATTGGACCCACAACCCTGGCGCCCGTTCGCCTGGCCGTATCAACTATGTCTGCACTTGCCTGATCCAAAAGCTTGTGATCGTAAGCTTTCATCCGAATCCGTATCTTTTGGTCCATAATCATAGGGTCAACACCCAGTTCGTTATTCGTTAAACGATAGCCGCCAATTTATTCCAGTATTTCGCTGATGACGCCAGCCCCTACCGTGCGACCACCCTCACGGATGGCAAACCTGAGCTCTTTTTCCATGGCAATCGGCGTGATCAACTCACACTGTATCGTTACATTGTCCCCGGGCATCACCATCTCGGTGCCCTCCGGAAGCGTCACCACGCCGGTCACATCTGTCGTCCTAAAGTAAAACT
>JAUWXF010000213.1 GCA_030616475.1 Desulfobacterales bacterium | reverse complement strand
TATTAGGTGACATGTTCATCGTCATATTTCATGACATATGACGGAAGGCTTGTCAAGCTTTTTCTGTACCGATTCCTCCCTTCAACTCGCTCAGTTTTCTTACAAGGCTGATTTTGACCTCAAGAATGCCGTTTTAAGGCCTTATTTGGCACGAAATCTGACGTTTTGTTGTAATGTCTGATGGTTGGCGTGGTCCGACCCCACCTCCGCCACCTCCGCAGAGCTTGGCATCCCCATATTTTCCAAATCTACCGCCCCTCGATGTCTGCTACTTTCCAGCTATCAGCTATGCTTGCCCCGCCCGCCCCGTAGGTCTTTTAGATCGTACTGGGGTGGAATGCCTGCCCTGTTGAATCCGAAGCGCATTCAACTGGGGCGTAGCATATTCAACTGGGGAGCTATGACCTATGAGCTCAATTGCTCTATCCTCGACTTTCTTGCCATCATGAACAGGCTCTAAAAGGATTACTAAGTCCTGAGTAAATAAGTTCGGCATCGAACTTATGAATCGAAGGACTTAGAAACTGTAAAACTAAAGGGCGTCCCCAACATTTCCCGAATCGACGTCCCGCTTTCCGCTCCCTTGAATTTGTCGAACAGGGAGCGGGACTCTTTTTCTGCTTCCTCTTCTGCGGCCAACCGGGCCAATCTTCCCATTTCGCTGTCCAGGAGGGCCACGATTCCGGGAAGTTTATCAAAAGTATCTGGCTTGAACTCCTGCATGAGGTCGTCGATACTGTCTGCTGAAACAGCTTCACGGTGCAGGTAGTAGCCCATGACACGGGAAAAGTTGTAAGGAAACTTCTTGGCCACTTTCCTGAAAGGAAGATCAGAAACTGAGTCTGATTCAAGATAACCCAGGACGAGATCCTCTGTTTCTTCTTTGCCAAGACGCTGCTCCGGGTACTGGAATGTATCAAAAAAGCGCTGATATTCGATCAAAAACTCAAGGCCTTCCACAGGGTCGCAAATCATTCCCACATCGGTGGATTTCAACACGTCCTTGGGTAAGGCCACCTTCGGAGGTTGGTAGGGCCGACCTGTTTCCGTCTCATAGGCTTTGGCAACCGGTTGGCCAGTGTCAGGGTCTTTTTTTTCAAAGACAACATAGTAACAAAACGACTGATACTTTACACTTATCTCCTTGCCGGTGCCACAGACTTCATCTGATCCAAAGAAGTCTACAAAATCCTCATATTGTCTGCGGGCCGACTCGAGACTCTTCTTGAGTTTTTCCTCATTATTCTTCAACGCCAAACGGCGATTCTTTATCTGAAAATCAATAGCGACTTTGTAGATTTCAGCCCGCATATCTTCGCTCCCATCCGATTGAAGCATCTTCACACCCCCAGAGAAGGTGTGAAAGCCCTTTGCAGGAACAACCCTTGCGACCGCAAAGTCACCAGGCTTCATCTCAAACTTATCCAGGAAAACAGTAGGATACACCTCATATTCCCGTTCGTTGATCAGACTTTTCATGCAGTAGCCATCGGACTCCCTCGCTTTAACCTCAAACAAGCCTTCAATGACGTTCTGCCATCCCAGGACCAACTCGCGCACATCATGACTGATCACATCTTCGTACTCTTCGACAAACCGCTGGGCCACTGTTCCACCACCTTGAAGCTCATATTCCAGAGCGAACCAGTCCTGAAATGCTATCCACTGCTCCTCAGAATCAGGTTTGCCTCCCTTGCCGAATCTTTTCTCAAATGCAGCGTCAAGGTCCTCCTGGATCTCGGAACGCCCCAAAAAGCTAAGTAGAGCCCCCTTGATATCCCCGATTCTGGTCAAGGTTTCTCTTGAGGGGCCATCTCTGTCTGCCTCAATAGTACCCTTCAAGATCTCAGGATCAAAGGTTTCCCATTCAGGTAAGTCAACCTCATCCTCATTCAATATCAACAGGGGCATCCCATTCTCACCAAAAAGATCCAGGTCAATCTCCGCGGGATCAACAGGCTCAAGGAGCCTGAGCCAAATCTTGTGATCCTTGGGAAGTTTGAAGCCCCACTTCCTGGCCCATGCAACGCCTCCATGCACGATAGTATTGGCCAGGGACAGGTCGCACCCCACCAACGGGTTGTTAGCAGCGGAATATTTTGATTCTAACCTGTTAATCTCAGCCTTGCTCAGGCCGTAGTTTCCCCAGGCATCTTTGAGCCCGACCCCTGCCAGGTCCACCAGAAAGGAAGATAGCACAAGGCCGGTCGGGGCCTCTCTTATGACTTGGATGTTGGCCATCCGCCCATCCCTCCAGTTCTCGTTAATGAGGCAACTAACAAGGGGGTGATGACAGTTAAGGGCCTCATGAAGGTCGGGATTCTCGCGAAGGGGGGCAGGCAATGACGCTTTTCTTGCCCTCCGGCGCTTAACAATCTCCTTCCGTTCCTTTGTCCTGCGCTGTTTCTTCGTTTGTTTTGCCATATTATCTAAAGCTCCATTTACAGTTTTTCGCCACTACCAGCCACGCCGGGCGACTGGCAAGGCGCAAAGCGTGGAACTTTGCTCTTTCGAGGCACTTTTTGGCGGATCTGCGCTTTGCGTTTTGCATCGCCATATTTTCCAAATCTACCACCCCTCGATGTCTCCTACTTTCCAGCTATCAGCTATGCTTGCCCCGCCCGCCCCGTAGGTCTTTTAGATCGTACTGGGGTGGAATGCACCGCATATTCAACTGGGGAGCTATGACCTATGAGCTCAATTGCTCTATCCTCGACTTTCTTGCCATCATGAACAGGCTCTAAAAGGATTACTTAGAAACTGGAAAACTAAAGGGCGTTTCCAAACTTTCCAAACCAGTCAAGTCGTCAAGTAAGTTCTGCACGATGTCCCCTTTGACGCACCTGGTGTGAGTTACGCGGTGAGCAGGGCTAAACGCATAGCCAAACAAAATAATTATCAACTGCTCGACTGAGTTACTTATTTATTTATGAACGTCCCCATTGGTTCCCCCTGGCGTTTCAGCTCGCGTACCGACCAGTTACCGCGCATGCATTCTATCTCGTAGAAGACGCGTTTGAGGTTGTCTTCAATCGCAATCAGCTCAGCCAGATGCGTGAAGGAAAGCTTCGTGATGATCGCCCGTCCTGAATTGTGTAATTCGGGAGTCGGCGACTCCCGCTTTTCTGTGTGGAGAGGGAATTCGCCTCCCAGTAAGAGTCGGTTCAATTCGGGAGTCACTGACTCCCGAATTTGAGGGTAAAGCTGGTAAAACTGCCGATATCGGCGCAGTTCCCGTGATTCAACGCGTTTCAGGCCGCTTTTCTGAAGTTGCTCAGCCAAACGATCCAGCAACCTCTCGCCATACTGCGCCCGGTCAGAACCGTTTTGCTCGTACTCGTGGATGTAGTGGCCAATAGCCCAGTTTCTTAGGGTCAGGCTGATGTTGACGGCTCTTCTAGCCTGGGCTGCAAGTTGATCATGTACATGCCGGATGGAGGAAATCAGTTGTTCAAAGGTTAGCGACATGTCATTCTGCTTGTTCATAAAAACACCGCCTTCAACTCAGTTCCGCAAACTGGACAACGGAAGGTCTCTTCATATAGTTCTTCAAAACGCAGACCGCAGTCGTCCAGATCTTCGCTGTTTCGATGATATGTCATCAGACGTCCGTCGAAGGTGACACTTTCGGCAAGATCGCATCCTGTGCACTCAAGCAGTTCGCGGTCGTTGGTAAATAACCCCAGCGCTTCGGCTTGCTTTTTGATTTGGACAAGTTCCCTTACCAAAGGACGGATAGCCGAAACAAGCTCAGAGTAACTGTTTTTATCTGAATTCATTCCCCAAACCCCAATAGTTCCAGATTCTTTTTAATTACCTCATCCAGTCCTCCACTTTCCCTCATCTGCCCGTAAAGGCGGCCTGCGAGTTCAGTCATCTTCTCTTCAAAAGGAACTCCGTCGTCCTCGATCTCGGCTGCGCCCACGTACCGGCCCGGGGTCAATACATAGCCATGTTCCTTTTCCACCGTCAGTCCTAACCCTTTTTCGTCCACTTCCTGTAAGCTGCCCAACGCGCTTTGACCTGAAAACCGATCCTTTGTCTCTTCTTTGCCGCAGACGCACCCCAGTTAAATACCTTGAAATTTAACCCCAGTACGATAGGCCCTACCAACGGGTTCCAATACTTCAGCATGTCTATCGAACCCCATAACCCAGCTCATGACCTCTTGCAGCCCTCCGACCTCCACGGTCGCTGAGTGCGTTGCGGGTTGCGAGTTTCGAGTTCAGCTCATTCAGGAGTTCACCTTGATTCATTTGAACTGCGACGGTCAGGCAATTTCCATGGCCCTTTCACCGTTCTTTCCAAGCCACCTTTCACCAGGGCATTATGCGTTATGTTTTTCTTGTTTATGGCCTTTCCTTTACGTACTCCTTTAGCCACTCTTCCCCTTTTCTTGTGAGCCGGTACTTCTGCTTGCTGCTCCTTGGCTTGTCGGGAATGGTCATCTCCAACAAACCGGCCTCAAGTAGTGGATTTAGGCAGGTGTTGACAAAGTGCTCTCGGTCCCGAAGCCCCGCGCTTTGTTGCAGTTCGGTTCTGGTCACGGGGTTTCTGGCTACCTCCAACACAGCCGCCTCTTGCGGGGTCACTTGCCGGGTACTTGTCGGGTACTTGTCGGTGGGAACCGGGACGTCCATAAATAAGTAACTCAAGTTTCGCACCCCTTGATAAGGGTTTAGCGAAGAGTAATTACTAGTTTTACTACTCATAATAGTAGTAAAGGGCTCACTTTTGTGGTAAAGATAATTTTGCGAAATTAATCT
>JAUWXF010000200.1 GCA_030616475.1 Desulfobacterales bacterium | reverse complement strand
GCATTGTAACCTCGGTGTGACCCAGGCGTTGGCAGGCGGGTCTGAAACCTGAACACTGAAACCTGAAACCTGGGGTGGTGAAAAAAAGTGTAAACTACTTTATGGCGAAAATGAAGGATGCCGAAATTCCTATACTATCGTACGAGTTGCGGGTTACCAATGACTAATGACCAATGACAAGTGACCAAATCGCAAAAATCGCGGTTCAGATCTACGAGATACAGGACCCCCGGGAGGCTGAAGCCGTTATTGAACTTGGTGTTGACCGCATCGGAAGTGTCATCCCCTCTGAGAAGAATTGGAAGGTGCCGGCCATAAGGGAGGCAATCCTTGTTTCAAGGGAAGCCCGGGTGAAGCATTCTTTGATTCCGCTCTTTAATACAAAAGGGGTCTTGTTTCAGAGCATCGAGTATTATGAACCGGACATTATACATTTTTGCGGGTGTCTCACTCATGATGACGGTCGCATGATGCCCTGCGAAGCTCTTGTTGAGCTCCAGATTTGCGTAAGAGAGCGATTTCCGGGGATTGAAATTATGCGCTCTGTTCCCGTTGCTACCCCAGAAAGTAATAAAAGAATTCCAACGCTGGAAATTGCCGGGTATTTTGAAGCCGCAAGTGATTATTTTCTTATCGACACATTGCTTGGTAGCGAGCCTGTGGAAGGATACATTGGCATCACAGGACGCACTTGCGATTGGGGTGTTGCCAGGAGGCTCGCAGAGTCAAGCCCCATTCCTGTCATTCTGGCCGGAGGGCTGTCGCCAGGGAATGTCTATGAGGCTGTCATGGCGGTTAAGCCTTTTGGGGTAGACACCTGCACAAGAACCAATGCGGTTGACAGTAGCGGAACGCATGTGCGGTTCAAAAAAGACTACAATAAGGTGAAGGCCTTTATCCAGGAAGTGCGTCGAGCTGAGGAGGACCTTCTTGATGCGCAAATATGATCAAAGGAAGGAAGTGAACATGACCGAAAGAGAGGCTATACTGGGGTTTATGATGGGAGAAAGAATGAAGTCAAGCCTCATAGCGGCTACACAAATGGCCATGGTGATCGAAGGGCTTGCCGAGCATGAAAAAGCGGGGGCAGACAGGGTTTTCTCTACCTTTTTGAGAGCCTTGTATCAAGACATTGGGTTGGCCCACAAGGTCTTCCCCCAAGAAGAATGGGCTGAGATTCGAAGGGAGCTCGACAGTGGTTTGGTCATGGTCGATTCAAATGTCTCTCACGCTGCCGTGGACAATCTCGCACGCGCCATCAGCCGCGCCACAACGGTCAGCAATAGAGCCATGACTTTTCTCAACGACAAGGGGTTGTTATAGGATTGCGGAATTCGGAATTGCGGCTGACGCCTTGAGAACAGTACGGATTGCGGAATTGAAGGATTGAAGGGCTCTAATTCTATCATAGTCAAGATCTTGACAGTGGTGGGGGCTGAACGTCTTATAAAATCGCTACGCGATCTTATACAACGCGGCTACGCCGCTTAAAAAATGATAAGAGGAAGATAGAACACTCCATCCCTCCGAAGCCTGTCCACCTGTGGCGGGGCGGATCTTCATCATTCCAACTGCATATCACAAATCGATTTCCACTAAAATCCAATGATTCCAACCAGGTGTAGAAATTCCGGGATACTATACTGTTTGGAAGCTATTTTGGCACGCTGATTGCTGTCTACCTTAAAGCAATGCGGTCTTCGTCAAATCCGCAATCCATACTGTTTTCAAGGCGTGAGCCGCAAATCCAAAATCCAAAATACTACAGTGGCTGCCAAGAGCTTTAGTGCAAGCCAGGACGAGCACGGCATTTACCACCTTCAGGGAGAACTCTCCATCCACGAGCTGGATAAGCTCAGGAGTTTCTTGGACAACTCTCTCAAAGGCGGACAGGAGAATGCTATTTCCCTTGCCAAGGTTCGATTTATTGACACTGCGGCCCTTCAGTTGCTTATTGCCTTTAAAAGACGATCCGAACCTGAGATTAAGATGCGGATTTCGGATGTATCTACTGAGGTAGAGAAGATCTTGTCCCTTAGCGGTCTCAAAGCAGCATTGTTGTGAACGGTGTGCCAAGATGGAAAAACACATTCTATTTGTAGATGATTCGCCTACCATGAGGTCGTCGGTCTCTTTTTGCTTGCGGAATGCGGGATATAGAGTGACAGAAGCTGTGGATGGTGAAGATGGCGTCGAAAAAGTGCAATCCATGGAAGAGAAAGGTGAATCTCTGTCCCTGATTATCACGGACATTAATATGCCGAAGATGGATGGGGTTGGTTTCATATCCAAGGTAAAAGAGACCGAATTCAAGTTTGTTCCCATACTTGTTCTGACCACCGTGGCCGAGGAATCTGTGATAAAAAAAGGTCGAGACGCAGGGGCCTCAGGCTGGCTGATGAAGCCTTTTCAACCCGAACAGCTCCTGTGGGCTATCAAGAAAGTCGTATGGCCAAAATGAGCGCGGACGACGAAACCTTACAGATCTTTTTCTCCGAGACGGAAGAGCTGCTCAAACTGGCAGAAGAAAGCCTTCTGGCGCTTGAGTCTACACCGGAATCTGCATCAGATATAGAACAGCTTTTCAGGTCGGTTCATACTCTAAAGAGTGGTGCGGGCATGGTGGGATACACGAGTATTTCAGACTACGCCCACCTTGTTGAGAACTTGCTGGAACGTGTTAGAAGCGGCAAATTGGCCGTTACCAAGAACCTTATCACCCTTCTTCTGGGCTCAATCGACTTTATTCGATCCATGGTTGACAGTGTGTCCCAAGGTGAGGCCGAAGCCGACCCGGAGGTTCTCAATGAGCGAAAAGACCAGATAAAGCGCTACCTGGGGATAGATGGTATAAGCTCACTTGAAAGGGAGGAACCCGAGCCACCGGTCAAAGAAGCTCCCAAAGAACCCGCACAAGAATTTAGTTTCTACAAGATCGATCTCAAGTTCCGAAAGGAGTTTTTCCATTCCGGCCAGGACCCACTTCTCATCCTTCTGGGCCTTTCGGAATTGGGGGAGTTTGTCGAGGTGGTACCCGATCTTTCCGAGCTTCCGGATTTTGAAGACTTTTCCATGTATGATCTTTATATATCCTGGCAGATTATTATCAAGACCGAGATGTCTTATGAGGCTATTGAAGATGTTTTCATGTTCGTCAAAGATGACAACGAAATTCGTATTGAAGATATCACCGAGCGCTACAGGGAGGGTATTGATATAGAACTTGCCGGCAAGAAACTCGGTGAAGTGCTCGTAGAAAAGGGCAGCATCACAGAGGAAGTACTGAGCGATGCGCTGAAGAAGCAGAAGATGCTTGGCGAAATCCTGGTAGAGGACGGAAAGATTCAGCCTGAAGATCTTGAAAAAGTCGTGGCCAAACAGGAGGAGAGTCGCGCGGTTTACCGGAAAACAACCCTCCGTGTTGATGTGGAAAAGATTCATAGCCTGGTAAATCTGGCTGAGGAGACGGGGATTGGACTTTCTAAGGTGCAGGCGCTTTTTGAAAAGTATGCCGGCCCCGGACAAATGGAAATAACGGAAGAGATGGAAAATCTCGTTAAGGTGAATCAAGAATTCCAGGAGCGAGTGGCACGGGTTCGAATGTTTCCTTTAGAAGGAACCTTCCGCAGATTCCAACGCATGGCAAGGGATCTTGCTCTTGAGCAAAACAAACAGATCAAGGTGATCTTAACCGGACTTGATACCGAATTGGACAAAGAGGTTATTGAACATACGACAGACCCCCTAAAACATCTTGTCCGAAATTGTATCGATCATGGCCTGGAAACCCCGGAAGAAAGGGAGGCAAAGGGAAAACCGCCCACGGGGATCATCGAATTCAAGGCCTATCAGAGAGCAGGAAAAATCTTTGTTGAGATCCGTGACGACGGAAAGGGCATCGATTTTACGGGCATTCAGCGGAAGGCCATTGAAAAGGGTTGGATTGAGCCGGATCAAGTCCTGAGTAAGGAAGCCTTGCTGGGCTTTATGTTTAAGCCCGGGTTTTCCACGAGCTCAAAAGTTACGGAAGTCTCTGGCAGGGGGGTCGGGATGGATGTGGTCAAGACACAGCTTGATCAACTTGGAGGCACCATAGACACTCATACGGAAAAGGACAAGGGAACTACTTTTACCTTATGCCTGCCTCTGACATCCGCCCTCATGGAGGTCTTGCATGTGATGGTGCGGGGCATTTCATACTTAGTGCCATTGCAGTCTGTTGTTGGAACGGAAAAATTTGATAACAAGCTCGTCAAAAGCTTTGGAGCCCGGGAAAGGGTGTACCCGTTTCGGGGTGATTATCTTCCGCTTGCAGATATGACGAAAATCCTCGACATAGGCATGCCTTCTGCAAATGGCAACAGCACTGCGCTGGTCTTTATAGATACAGGAAGAAAAGCCTTTGGTATACCTGTGGACGAGGTCTTGAAACCGCAACAGATTATTGTCAAGACCCTGGAGAAAAACTATCGCAGCGTCAAGGGGCTTGCCGGTGCTACCATCCTGGGGGACGGCTCGGTCTCACTTGTCTTGGATCTTTTAGGACTGGAGGAAATATTTTTCAAAAATTCCTTTGAAGGAGACGCAAACTATGAAAATGAAGAGAAGGCTGAATAAGGTTAAGGGCTTGGTTTACCTGATGTTTTTCGTTTTTGTGTGCGCCCCGGCTTGGGCGCAGGACCCTGAGGCAAAAAACTATATTGGTTCTGATGCCTGTAAAGATTGTCATGAAACCGAATATGAAAACTTTTATACGTATGCCAAGAAGGCCCACTCTTATGAAAGCATCAAGGTAATGAAAAAGGGTCTCACGGAGGCAGAGTTCCGCAAATGCTTCGAGTGTCACACTACCGGATACAGAAAACCGGGTGGGTTCCGCTCCGAACAGGAGACGCCCCACCTTAAGGACGCAGGTTGCGAGGTCTGCCACGGCCCGGGGAGCCTTCATGTTGAAACAGGGGAACCGGAAGATATCAAGGGGCACATGACGGCAAAGGATTGCGAGGTCTGCCACAGTGAAGAACGGGTAGGTGCCTTTCATTACAAGCCCCTGATCCACGGGGGAGCCCATTAATTGAACGTTTTGGATGGAGTGTTGGAGTACTCATCACTCCAATACTTCAATTGGGGCGAAGCCACTAACCTGGACAAGCCGGAAAATACGAAATTCGAATATCGAAATTCGAAACAATGACCGAAACTCTAAAGCTCAAATGACCGAAACATAAGAAATCGTATTCCACAAAAAACCGCGCTGTTTTGAACATTTGGAAATTCGAGTTTTGAATTTGTTTCGGATTTCGACATTCGATATTCGGATTTATTTT
>JAUWXF010000089.1 GCA_030616475.1 Desulfobacterales bacterium | reverse complement strand
ATTTGGGATTTGGGTCATTCGTATTTGTTTCGGATTTCGTGCTTCGAGTTTCGGATTTACCAAAAATTGATTACGCGAATAACTTCGTTACTTCAATGGGTTACCTCTTTAAATGACGTGGCCTTGATAACTCAACATGCCTTTGGAACAGCTAAAAAATGAGGTAGAAATGGGCACCAATAACATCATTTTCTTAGAAGTGATAGAATGGTTAGGAGTATGCTGGATAACGCTTCGTATGACCCTGGGAAAAGAAAAAGAAGGGCCGGTCTTTTCCATGATCAGGCAAAATCGTGGCAGGGATGGTCATCTTCAGGATCATACAGGGCATCATAGTATTCAATTACCTGAGCATGTTCGACGGCCCTAAATCTATGGGCACACATTGGCCTTATTTCAACCCTGTGTCCGGAGCGCAACCGGATGGTTGCTTTTTCATCGGTCTCAAGATCTACCAAGGAGACTTCTAGTTCCCCTGAAATCACATAGAAATGTTCGGTCTTCACTTTGTGGTAGTGGCCACCTCTAAAATGATTGTCTCCCGGATTCAGAGAAAAATACCCAAGGTGCTTGAATGGTTGACCGTCCGCAATCAAGGCCAGTTCGCCTCTGTCCTCCAGGAGCCTTTTTTCTCTTAAGAATTGTGCAGTCACCGGAAGTTCGTCGATGTTAATCTTTTGAGTCATAACAGAATCCTCACAGTTATGCGGCCCAAGCCTAACAAAAATTTACCTTATCATGGTCTCCTTGAGATAGCCACACATTAAGAATGAGACGGAAGGGTCTTTGAGATATTGATGAGATGCACGATGGCTGGAAAAGCTCCTGCCGGGATTAGAAAATTCGTATTAATTTAGCCTATTGAAAAAGCGAGTCTAACGAGCATACAGGCAATCCGATTCTAAACCGGCTCAAACTCGCGCATAAGTGAGCGTAAAGAAAGAACAGGGAATGATTTCTATAAATAACCTCGATTGTGGCTGATGTCATTTAACGGTTAGAAAAAATATGCCATTTTGCTGTTCTTTCTTAACGCTCACTAATACGCTCAAACAGTGACCCGCTTTAGAATCGGATTGCCTGTATGCGATAATGTTTTCAAGGAACTAAAATGTTACGAAAATTCCAGATTGAAGATATCAACGAAATACTTGAGATTGAGGAAGAGGCATTTCCAAAGACAGCTTACTCAAAGGAAGCTTTTCTAGACTATGCAAACACTTTCCCGGATAGTTTTATTGTCATAGAAACCGGTAAAGATATTGCTGGATACATAATCTTTGATATGAGCGGTCATATCCATTCCACTGCTGTTAAACCAGTGTACAGAAGAAAGGGTTTTGGTAAGATGTTGTTCATGCATGCTTTAAAGTATGCTAAGGAAAGATTATGGCTCGAAGTTAGATCAAAGAACATTACAGCAATAAGGTTTTACGAAACACTGGGTATGAAAATAGTTGGAAAAATTCCAAACTACTATGACGAAGATGATGCCCTGATTATGGTTTTGAGTCGGAAAGCATGAGGTTGCCCATTTTCATATGAGGACATACCAGCGCATTCTAACCCGTGGCTTTACACCCTTTGATCCCCTGGCGTTGGCAAAAGAGACTGAAAAGAAGGTAACCAGAGAAGGTCCGGAGGGATTGGAAAGAAAATATACAGGGATTTATTCAGCTCCGGTCTATGGAGGCATAGCAACCGGATATGCTGTAGGCTGCTGTTTACGCTGTATTTATTGCTGGAGCAATTGGTCAAGGGATTTTCCAGAAAGATTCGGTAAATTTTACTCTCCTGAAAAAGTTGCAAAGGCGCTGGCTAAGGCAGCAGAAAAGGGAATAAGTTCTCCCGGATGGGGGCGCTTCAGGGGTATAAAGGTCAACAAGCTTCGACTTTCCGGATGCGAACCAACCCTCGCAAAGGAGCACTTGCTCTCAACCTTGGAACATGTGGCTGAATCCAAGTACCCGCTCTTTATCCTGGAAACAAATGGTATCTTGCTTGGCTCTGACAGGGATTACGTAAAACGGTTAGCTCAATTTGCAGATAAGCTATACGTTCGTGTTTCGCTTAAGGCAGCCACTCCCGAAGGCTTCACCCAGAGAACGGGGGCTCTTGGAAATTATTACGAGTTGCCGTTCAGGGCATTGACATACCTTATAGAGGAAGGCATCTTCAGCAGAGCTGCGGCCATGACAGACCCGGAGGTGATGCCAAGGGAAGAAAGGGAAATCTTGATAAAAAAATTGAGCCGGATCGATCCAGGGCTTGGTAGGGATCTTGAGGAGGAGCAGATTGATGCTTACGAGACCACGATTAGTCGTTTGAAAGCCTTTCAGGATGCAGAATTTTCAAGGGAGCTGGAAGAAATGATACAGAGAGGAAAATGAAAAAATATGCAGGAAAAAGAGAAGTCGGCCGACAAGATTTTTCAAAGCCCCGATCGGCTAAGAGGCGGATTTGTTCAGACGCGTTGGAACGGATAGATCGAACCGAGCTGGAGAATTTGTGTGAGTTCATCGAGCGCAGCACGACTCTCGTCAAGTAATTTCGGATCGGCCAGGTCACCTGGCCGCTTGCAAGCTTCATCAGCAACAGCGCTGTCAGTTTGGCGCGCTCGGTGAGGCTGTCGATCAACAGGTATTCGTTGGGGCTGTGGATGTCGCCGTCGCGGTGATGGCGTTGCAGCCGAGGTGGAATTCACGGCCGGCGTGAGCAGAGCGGCCGCGCACCACGACCGTAAAGTTGCCCGATCCCTTGCGCTGACCGGCCAGCGAGCCATCGGCAAGCGTTGGCTCGAAAACAAAACCAAGGTGATTGCGCTTTGCGCACTGAGTCAGCAGGGGAGTCGAGCCAGGCGAGCCGAGCTCTTCATCTGGGTTGATAAGGACCTCCCATCCTATGAAATCGGCGACCTCGGATCGCTCCAGCGCTTCGAGCGCGATCAGCATCACAACGATCCCGCTTTTGGCATCAGCCACACCGGGCCCACGGAGCCTGCTGGCACCCAGTCGTTGCGTGGTTTGAAACGGCTGATCAAGGCCGTAGACCGTGTCCATGTGAATGCCGAGAAATACTCGCAGCGAAGCGTCGGGGCGTTTTATGACGGACAAGGCCCGGCCCAGGGGCTTTTGGACGACTTGGCCGGATGAGTCGATGATTTGGCGTGGCGGCAGATCGATCAGCTTCATCTCTCCACCCAACGGGCTGAACGCGTCGGACAGTACCGCATCCATCTGCGCCAGCCCCTCGAGGTTGTCAGAGGCGGAGTTGATGTTCGCCCAATGTTCGACGAGCTCGAGCATTCGCTGAGCTTGTGAGTCGATCCAATCGACGGGTCGGATGACACTGCTCATAAGGCACCGGATATAAAATCGCGTAGCGATACTATACGTTCAGCTTATCGTAGAACAGAGGCTGCGGACAACGGCATCTGAACTCACGCAATCTCCTTACCAGTAGTGCTTTTTGTACTGGCGATAGTACTCGGCAGTTATCTTCAGACCCTCTGACAAACGGGTTGAAGGGGTCCATCCGGTATGGGCTGTGAGTTTGCTGTAGTCGGTAACCACATCTCCCACCTCGATGATCTTTCGGTCTTCGGGCCAAGACACATGGGTGTAGCTGCCGGACCCGCAGGCGTTGATGAGCTGTTCGACTAATTCGAGAAAGGTCACACGCTCGTTCGTCCCGATGGCATAGACTTCGCCCGCGCACCGCTCCTTTTCTCCCAACAGCAAGAGACATTCAATCACATCATCCACATATATCAATTCCCGTTTTTGGCTCCCGTCCCCAAATACCTCTATCTGTTGATTGTCAAGGGCAAGGCGTATCAGATAATTCTGGACGCCATACTTGGCATGCCGCATCTGATGACGGGGGCCATATGTATTGCCCAGACGCAAGGAGGTGGGCCGAAGACCACATATCTTGGCGTATAACATGTGGTACCATTCCACGGCCTGTTTGGACACGGAATAGATGTCCATGGGGTTGAGAGGGGCCGTCTCTGTAATAGGCGGGTTTTCGACTCGGCCGTATTGGGCACGTGTTCCAATATAGATAATCCTTGCTTCAGGATTGTGATAGCGCAAGGATTCAAGGAAATTGATCTGGGGCACGACGTTCGTCTGGATGTCAAAAACAGGGTCTTTCATCGAATCCAGATGGCAGGAATGCATACCGATGTTAAAGATGATATCCTGGTTGCGCACATAGTGGTCCATGGCCGAGCGATCTCCAATATCGGCTATCACTATCTTGACCCTGTCTTTGATGGACTCGATGTTGAAAAAGTTACCCCCAAGGTCTGCTATGAGGCCATCATACAGGGTGACCGAAGCCCCCAGCTCAACCAGCCTGATGGCCAGGTTGCTCCCCAGGAAGCCGAGCCCCCCGGTGATGAGTACGTTCTTTTTGGCGTAAGACTTATGTCCTTCCATATGGCGTTCTCCCAGAAGCTGTTTCAAAACCCTTTTCCTTGGTCTGTTTGGCCATTTTTGAAAGTCCTATCCCCCTGTTTTTACATAATATTACCTTACGGTGAAGATTTGAGATATGTTCGCAACGCTTTTCCTGGGCAGGTTTGCTTCGCCTTTGTCCAAAAGCACATTACCTGGCGCCTTGGCACGCTTAAGATTTGAGGTCAATGGGCACACAACCACGGTGTTAATGCGACTATGATTGATTGACACGAGCAATATAGGTCCGGGTTTCCCGGGGTAACCTGCCGGAGTTTCTTTCAACATTGCCCGCTCCCCAGTTATAGGCTGCCAGTGCAACAGGGATGTCGCCATCATACCGATTCAGCAGGCTTTTCAAGAGGCGAGTTCCCCCCATGATGTTTTCAACGGGATCATAGGGGTCTTTGACGCCCAGATTCTTGGCTGTTTCGGGCATGAGCTGCATAAGCCCCATTGCCCCCTTGGGCGAGGTGGCGTGGATATTGAAATCACTTTCAGCCCTTATAACCGCTCAAGTAGCTTCTTAGATCCCTGTAGTAATTTTCATGTGGTCCGATCATGATCAATTCCAGATCTTCGCCAACGAACCGATAGGCCAAAAGGTACTGAACTGCTTGGATCTTGAACTTGTGGACATAGACCCTACGAAGATCACCTTTCTTTTCAGATCCGATAGAAGGATTATCCATAATTTTTCGAATCTGCTTGTCTAGTTGCTTTTTTTCGCGCTTCGCAAATTTCTTAACTTTTCTCTCAAATGATCGAGATTGTAGAATTTTCATGGGCAATTATCCGAACTTGTATTCTGAAGACTCTCCCTGCTCCAATTCCGCGAGGCCAATCAAGATTTCTTTTATCAGGCTATACGTTAGGTCAGGGTTTTCTTCAGCGCATTTGCCGATTCTTGCCCAATGTTCAATCTGTCCGGTTACAGACCGTTTATCAATACTGCTGTATATCTTGGCTTCCCGGGCCAGGTCATCGGATACTCTAACTGCGGTTGTCATTTTCAGATCCCTCCAAATTTCAATATTTGTTGCAGAAATAACACAAACTGTCGCAAACTGCAACATATTTCTGTTAGGGCTGTGGGATTTGGTTTACGGTGGGCGAACGTCGCGCATCACCGGCGTGGTGTGGAGCTACGCGGAACACCACGCCGGCGTGCATGCGCTGGTTAGGCACTGGCCAATTTGACTCAATGTGCCGAACCGTGATGAAAGGATAACGGCCTGACGGTTTTAATGGTTTTCAATTTATCATCTTCAGACCGTTGGGCAAAATATAGGTCCCATCGCAGCTGAAGATTCATCCAGAAGTCTGGAGACACGCCGAAGAATTTTGCGAGTCTCAGGGCCGTGCTCGGTGTTATCCCCCTGCGGCCGTTGATGAGGCTTCTGATATCATCCAATTCTGGATGCCAAATTGCAAATGACAAGATCAGGTCAGGATCTTCATCTTCTACGCTTATGAACGATACTTGTTTCATATTTCGTTTCGTCTAACCCTTTATGACTTATATACAACCCGTCTCTTAAACTAGTGCTTAATTGTAAAAGTAATCTATTTAAAACAATGTAATAATTTGAGTACGTTGCACTGAATAATACTATCGCAAATTAATGCAAGTAAGCACTAGTGCCCATCCATAAATGAATCTTTGAATGGTGGGCACTAACGTCAGTTTCCAATTCAGAAATGAGTACTTTTTCGCAAGGTCAAGGAAATCAAGGGATTGCGCGGAGACGTACATTGGTACGTCGCACAAGCAATCCCGCAGATTGACGCCGAGATTGCGGAAAAGGGCCATTTCTGGATGGAAACTAAACTAATTTCATCGTCTCTATGGGAGCCTTCAGCATTCTCAGGGGATTTTGAATAGATCCTGCCAGACATCCGCAATTGGAACAGTCTGCATTTCCAAAGCATCTTCTCGTGTTCCATGAAACATCAAAATGTAATACCTCATCACCCCAGTGACATGAACCACTATGGTCCGGGTATTCATACCATTTTATCATGTCCATACTCAAAAGAAAACGATTTGGATATAATGATTTTACTCGTTTCAATTCATTTATTATGGGTTTTCTCTCTTCTTTTGTTATAAACATGGGACTGCAGTCACCGATTGCAGGTGTATATATGTTGCACACAACACCCCTGAAACCATTTTCTTTTGATATCTTGAGAATATCCTCGAGCTCTTTGTAATTATCCTTCGTTATTGTTATATTGATAACAACACGCTTATCCTCTGAATAATTTTTAATTACTGTTGAAAAAACATTCTTCCCTCTCACTGAATCATTTTTTTCTTGCATACCGTCCAAGGAAACAAACAATAAATGATTAAATTCTTTGGGTATCTTCATTGTCCCATTAGTGATTACATAAACAAAAGGGAAAATCTTGTCGGCCAGCACAAGAACATCATACCTGAGTGCAGGTTCTCCACCGACCAGAAGAATGAATCTTATCCCTGCTTTGTGAAGGTCATTGAATCTTTTCCTCCAGACATCCAGAGATAATTCCTTTGTGTTAAAATCATCTTTGCCATGAAAATGATAGCAGTGCTTACACCTAAGATTGCAGTTATCTGTTACATCAACTTCTGCAAAATACTTTACCCTGAAGATGATTCTCCTTAGTTCTAGCAAAATAAGATAGAACAATGCATATGTTTTTTTCATGAAACTATTATGAGGAAAAGATATTAAGCTCATGAATTCTGTAGGAAAGCAATCTTTTAAGTGGGGCGTCCGTAGATTTATAAGTTTCTTCGCTTCGACTATGACTTATTTGTTAATTTGTGGATGTCCCCCATTTCAGCCTTCTATTTAGCGTTATTGTCTGTTTCCCAGATTGCAAAGGTATTGTTTTCTGTATCAAGACACACTGCAAAATAACCAATACCCGGCACAGCAGTCTTGGGAACAACCACTTTGCCGCCAACCTTCTCAACTTTGACGACATATTCATCGATTGAGGGAACATCAATGTAGTTGGTAATCGGATGCTGTGGGTGCTGCCTCTGCATCATTCCGCCTTCAAGTGCCTTTTCACCCTTTTCATCGGTTGTGGTAATCATCCAGTATTCCATTGGTCCGGGATACTTCTCAATTTTCCAGCCAAAAAGCTCAGTGTAGAATTTTTTTGCTCGTTCAAGATCATCTGTTGGAATCTCAAAATGTACTATCGTCGGCATTTTCCTTCCCCCCATTTTCTCGTCCGTTTCTGGTTAGCATCCTTGCAGTCTGGCCAAGGAATGTCCAAAACCGCTCCTCGGAGCTGATACAACACACACCTATCTAATTCTCCACCTTCCTCCTTTCTCAACATTTCATATACCTTCTCTGGGTCTGACTGTTTCAATTGATCAGGTGTTCTTATTCCAATCGAGTGTAGTCTTCTGGCAGTGGCTACCCCTATATTACGAAGTGTTTGTAATTGTATCAATGATTGTGATCTGGTAATTCTTTCTTTCATCGATATCGCTTATCTGCCGCAGCATTGGAGTCAGTTGGATATGGAAAGGCCCAACAATAAGCTCACCTGCGGCGGGATTTCGATAAACCATTAGGCGATGTCTCCCCGTCAGGTGCAGCGGGAGTTATGCCCCGGCTCCGCGTTGAAGCTGTGACTCAAGATTCTTCGACGGGATGATTCTCTGTTCAATGTCAGGCCAAATCTTTCTCTTTATGATGCGCAAGTCATATTCAGACTGCAAATTAAGCCAGAATTGAGCCTCAACTCCAAAGTACCGTTGTAACCTAAGGGCAGTATCAGCTGTAATAGCACGTTTTCCATTAACGATCTCACTTACCCTGTTGGGAGGCACGGCAAGATCTCGTGCAAGCTGATTGATGCTGATGCCCAACGGTTCCATGAAATCCTCCCGAAGAATTTCGCCAGGTGTAATAGGGTCAAGAAGGTCTTTTGTGCTCATTTGTGCACCTCAATGATAATCAACAATTTCAACGTTGTAAGCGTGGCCGTCACGCCATTCAAAACAAACGCGCCACTGCTTGTTGATACTAATGGCATATTGCCCTTTTCTGTTACCACCTAGGGCATGGAATTTATTACCGGGGTTTCGCATTAGGGCTTCTAAACTGGGAGCAGCGTGCAAAACCATCATTGGTATTTGTATTCAGGATGCGCTCCCACTCCCTTGCTGCTAATGTCAGTCTACCTCTTCTCTGTTTCCATTTAGCCAGATTGCGCTTCGGAATTTCCCAAAGAGTCGGATCAGTCCTCAGTCTCTTTGCTATCTGTCTATGAAGGGCCATTGATCTTTCATCTGAACGCTGCTGCATGCTCATTGCGAAAAGCCTCCTCTTATGCGTTTCTCGATAATGCGCCTGCGCTCATTTGACATTGGCGTCATATTCAGTCTTTCTATCAGAGTTTCTCTTGACAGCATCCCCAGATTCGCGGCTGCATTGAAAAATTCGATGTCCTTTTTGCGACCGGCATACAGTTTCGATATGATAAGATCATGGATTTCCAGGCAAAGTCCTGATATGCCGTACGTATTCTCATTACATATTTCCACGAGGCGACCTTCCCATAATTTTTTATCAAAATATTAAGATGTTAACGATCTTATTTATTTAATTATGGACGTCCCCATTGCTTTCCCGGAACTTCATCGAAGAACCCTTCAGCCGCTTCGGACGGGATAGGGGACGCGATACGGGACGTTCGTTCCGAGCTTGCCTAAAGTGTTTTCAGGCATAGCGTCTATCTCAGACTCTTAACACCATGAAACATTTCCTGCAACACATAAGCGATTTGGTCCTAATCAGCAAGCCCTGCGCACGCTATGCACGACGTCACCCTTCTACTTTCGTCAAGAACGCTCGGAACGAACGTCCCCTATCTTTCTCCCTTTCCCCGTGTTGGTATCCACAAGCTTCATTGAAAGCACATGTTTTCCATTACCTAAATCAATTGCCATGATTTACTATCCTTGATTGGCTTAACGACCAGCGTCAGTGGGCGCGCGCCCCTTGCGCTCCACTGAACGCTGATGTTAGATCAGGAAATTCTTCATTAAAGTCAAAATTATCAATAAATAGCGCTTTCGAATCAATTAAACTTGTAACGAAATCTTTTATTACCTTGGCAGACAAGTTTTCGTGAGAATATTTAGATGAAGACATGAATTGAACCGAACCTGCTATGTAATCAGGAATCAAAATCAAAGGTTCTTCTTGTTCGGTCTTAAAATCAACAGATTCTATATAGGGTTTTATTTGTAAGCTATTTCGTAGCTTGTTATTACTGGACCATCGTTTCCAGCACTCGATGAAGGCTCTTTGATTTTCCTCTCCTTGAATATCAGAGTCGCAGACCACCTTAAGATAGAGAATAGAATATCCATTAGGATCTAAAATTGTAGGCCTACCTTTAACTCTTAAATATGTTCCAACACTTGCTGATGAGCACCTACCAAAAGCAAGATATCTCATTACAGTACCCGGTTTTGCAAACCCGACCTTACCCTTCGCAAACGAGGCTAATTTTTGATGCTGATCGTGCCCTTCAGTGCAGAATTTATCATATTCAGGACTGCTTTTATTAAACGTCACAACCGTACAATCAACATGGAAATCCTTGATGGATTCTTTGATAATTGAAAGACTATCTGTTGTAGCAACCTTCCATTTAGGCAAACCAATGGATAGAACTTGTCTTGCCTTATCTTCTTCTATAGTTGGAATTATTATTCCGCCTACAGAAAAAAAGTCCTTGTATTTAGGCGTTTTTGTTACGCGACCTGATATGTCGTAAAATAGTGACAATCTGTTCATCATTACCCATCAAGATCTAACGCCACTCTTCAGCGGGCGCGGCTTTTTGCGATCCGCTGAAAGAGCATGTTATGTTTAATTTTCCAATGCATAGAAAATATATAGAAGGAATTTACTTATCATTCGCGGGATGCCAATTAGTAGTCATTTAAACTTAAGTTTCTTCAAATGAACTTTGATGGTAAGTTATATCCCATATCGGCATCCCTCCATTAGTAAGCGTCACTTGGAATCTTTGGGGGATTTCTGCTTCTCTTTGGGACAATGGAATCTCTGTAATGGAAATTCCCATAGGCATACGCGCTTTTAAACAATGCGCCGTGACTTCCTCCACAAAGCAAATGAGGCGGTCCATGATGAATTTTACGAAAGTGGATACTTTCTGGCCTGCGATTTCAGGTTCGTCGGCTCTAATAATACCAGAAACCTCAACATACCTTAATTTTGGCAGTATCCATCCTTCATGTTCAATGGCATTGCGGCTGTTAATTAATTGCTCAGACCATATTCGTGTCGCCTTCAAATAGGTAGCCAAATGTGGGTCATCTTTTTCTAATATTCTTAATCCATTTTCAAATGTACTCTGTTTCTTGAACAAAAAACCAATATTAACTTGTAACACCTTAGCCACTTCTTGCATTCCATGCTTGAGTACGCGAACTGCACTGTTCAGAAACGTTTCAACATCTTTACGTAATTCCTTATCAATCGGCTTTTCAATGTGAATCGATAGCCCTCGTAACTGACCAATTTCACCTTTAGTTAGTTTGCTTTGGTGGTCCGCTAACAGTTGAATGATATTTTGTGACGTAATACGCGTACTTAACATCGTTTCCATAACAAAATTGTATGGTTTATCGAATTTGTCCCGCGTTTTATAATCTGGAAAGACCACATCCCGTAAACGCAGATTCCCCAAATACAGACGAGCCATAAAGGGTGAACTCGAACCCTCATCAGCCATCTTTTGTACGACAATCTTAGTTGGATCCAGTTTTACAAGCATATTTGTTTGTTTCTGAATCCTTTCCAACATTTTCATAAAATCTGTCTGGGTGATTGGAAGCACATAGGAGATTTGGCCATCATCACGCCTTACAATGCCCCCTCGATCCAATGCCTTTTTGCCGAGAAAGACCAACAATCCATCCAGCGGCAATTTTCCTTTCAGCAAGATCACCCCACCATCTTGCCAAGGAATGAATTGCAAGGTGGAAAGAAGGTTTCCCCGTTGATCCTCAATCAGAAACGGGCGTGGAGGAATGTAGCGATCGTTATAGAACTGCCTTGGAACAGGCATTAGCTTGCCACTCAGGTTATACTGGTACCCAGAAAGTACCATGCCTTCTTTTGGGGTGTCTTCCAATATTTTGTTCCAGTCGGGAAGATTCGCTCCGGGAGAAAAAATCATTAGATGTGCAATTATATGAGAGCACATCTTATTGAAAGTGAACTGTCTGGTAGGTCTGATGATAATGATCACATATACCGGTGCCGAGAAACTCTCAGAAGCACCTGCAGCAGGGGGAAGAAAGTCACCGGTGACGTTCTCCCCAGGAAACTGAACCGCGTAGTTGATCGTGCCTTTAGAGAGTACAACCACCATGTCGGTCCATTCACAATCGGGGTACTGACTATTCAAACGGTTGATCTCTTCCGCTAAAGACTCAATCGGTAAATTTGCGTCGCGTGCAAAGATAATTCCTAAGGTAACAGTGGTGTAGGGAACACCTGGCACATTTGGTGCTACAGTCTTTTTAAGTCTTTTCGCACATGCAATCTTTTTATATGCAACTCGCAATCGTTCCAGATCAATATTCTCATAGATGTCAATGACACAAGCTACATTATTTGCGTTAAAGCTATCAGGTTTCGTACTATCCTGGGATTGAGTAATAGTGTAAATGAGAGTGCCAAATACATCTGTCCTTTGTCCTTCAGAATCCAATACAAATCCTGAGGCCGCCTGAAAAGGCCACCCTACTAACTGATGCAGATTATTCTTCATTGCATCGGATAGACTTTCAGTTGTGGCAGCTAATTTTTGGCCAGCTTCATAAACTATTTTTGATATTGAAGCTCCCATAGTCATGCGAAAATCTCACAAAGAACGCCAATTTATTTTTTAAGATTCTAGCCCGAGTTTCCTACTTACAGGCTCACAACCCACAAATTTACAGACAAACCTGCTAATTGCAAGCTGTTTTCCCCTTAAATAATAAAGAGTTACACAAGTTGCGTGACAAATATTGCCAACAT
>JAUWXF010000203.1 GCA_030616475.1 Desulfobacterales bacterium | reverse complement strand
TTTTAGATTAATTTCGCAAAATTATCTTTACCACAAAAGTGAGCCCTTTACTACTATTATGAGTAGTAAAACTAGTAATTACTCTTCGCTAAACCCTTATCAAGGGGTGCGAAACTTGAGTAAGTAAATAAACTGGGCAGATTTAGAAGACGATCACAGTTTCTACTTTGACAAGGTTCCGTTTAAGACCATTTCGGATTTTGCAATACCTAACGAACTGTCTTTGGGTTCCATAACAATAAGGCGACGTGGCGTCCAATTTGGGGAAAGGAGGTTCTGAAAGCTTATGAGGCCGTGGCATCTGGACCAGATGTTCGTTTAGAAAAAGTTTCGGCCATCAAAGACAATATCAAAAAAGGGACCTACGAGATTGATTACGACAAGATAGCCGAAAACATGCCGAAGGCCTTTTCTGAAAAAATCATTTGATACCCCGATAGCCCCCCAACATCCCTTGACATTCCCCCAAGACCCCTATATGATTCAAATTTAACCGAATTCCAAAGGGAGAACCTAGATGAACAAGACCGATCTCTTAGATACCCTACGCAAGGAAACCGGCCTGTCAAGAACTAAATCCGAGCAGGTCGTTGAACTGTTCTTTGATGAAATGTCCAAAGCCCTTGCTGCTGGCGACAGGGTCGAGATCAGGGGCCTATGCAGCATCTATATAAAGGACTATAAAGGCTACACCGGTAGAAATCCCAAGACGGGGGAACCGAGGGAGGTACAGGCGAAGAAACTACCCTTCTTCAAGTGTGGTAAGGAATTGAAGGAAAGGGTTGATTATAAATAAACCAACACCAGTAATAAAATCACTTCGTGATTTTATGTAACGCGGCTTCGCCGCTCCAAAAAAAAAATCAGAAAAAGGCAATTGCTATACAAATACAATCCAGTTAAGGAGGAAAGCGTTCATGAAAAATTTGAAAAAGGAAGTGCAGGCGGTAACCAAGGAACTCAAGACTCTGACCAGAAAGACCGAGGCGATGGCGAAGAAGGTGGCCAAGCTGGAGAAGGCTCAAGCTGCTGCTAAACGGAAACCCAAAGCAAAAGCTAAGACTGCAAAGAAGGCTCCTGCAAAAAAGAAAGCTACAAAACTAACAGCCACTGACCAGGTTGTGAACATTATCAAGAGGTCAAAGAAGGGTGCTGATGTCTCAACGTTGGTAAAGAAGACCGGGCTTGCGGATAAAACAATCAGGAATATCCTTTTTAGGACTGGTAAACAGAGGAAGATCAAGAGAGCTGGTAGGGGCGTTTATGTAGGGGCGTGATCCATAGAGCATGGAAAAACAGTTATTGTCATGACTCTTTCCCTGAACCAACTTTCTTCTCTGTAACGCGAAACATGATGTAATGGATCATGGAGTGGTCGGGCGCCGTTTGCCTTCGAAACTCGGACAACTGTGTTTGTCTTCAACATGGGGCTTGATATCCAAGATAGGTGTCCCATCCACCATGTCCAGTCCTTTGACGTAAATGACGTTGCCTTCCCTCCCAAGGACTTCCAAGACCGACATGCCGATGGGGTTTGGTCGGATTGGCGAACAGATGCTGAAAACGCCCAATTGCTCTCCACGGTGTGGAGGCGTCTGGCTGAGAAATTGTGAAGTGAACTTCGGGCTTCGATGAAAGTGGAAAATGACAACGATGCGTTGGCCGGCCCTGATATCTTTGAGTCCATGCAGGTATTTTTCATCAATGACTAATGTCCCTTCCACATCCGAAACACTCCAATACCGGGGAATTTTTTCGGCATCAGTCTGCACAAAACCTATGGCTTCCATTTCGATGCTCATATTACGAAAGATGCCGGACATCCATAACCGGCTCTAAAAGGGTTACTTAGAAACTGTAAAAGTGTAGGTCGTCCCCAAAGTAAGGCATTAAGTTATTCCTGGTCAGGAAGATGAAAATCCACCTGACCGGCGGGTTATCCCCGGTGCAGAGATCGGGCCGGATGGTGTAAGTTCAATAGCATGTTTTGGGACAAAAGGAGAATCTGTAACCTCTGCTCCCTGAAAACGATCAACACGATACGCTCTAATTTCACCTGTATTATGCCTTATAGCATACAGCAGAAGATTCCCTTCTCGTGACCTACGTAATGAATACGGCTCAATCAGACGATGACTGTCTTTGTAGTATAGCTTAACACAAAGCCTGTTTGCTGCGGCAAAACGGATTTTTTCAAGCGGTACTGCTGTGTGCCATGCCTGAGCCATGGAAGGTGGACGCCATGTTTCGTGAATTGCCGTTCTTCCCAATGGAATTGGTTCTTTAACTGCCTTTTGGACTGCTCCGTGTAACCATTCCATTACTTCTGGAAGTTCTTTCCAGAATTGTTCAAAAGATGGTAGCGCAGGCAGCTGATGAGCGAGCATATTTACCCATTCAGATTCCAGTTCTCCACGTTCAGGGCGGTTCCTAAACGTTTCCATTGTTGGAACCGGCATTTCCTTAAATTCGCATTTTTTCTCAAGTGTGCCCAAAATAAGGGACTGATCAGGTTTGAGTTCATCATGACGATACAAATGAACTACATCATATAAATCCCGTGGGCGTTCACGCTCTGCCAGTGCCCTGATTTTTTGTGCAAATACCTCCTCAAAGGAGTAACACTGGACGTGTATTCCTTCATCCGGCCTATCAGAATATGGGTGATGAACCTCTCGAAGGACGGGATTCAACACCAAGACCTCATCGACAGTCAAATCCAATTTAATGCGGGGTAGATCTCCTCGCTTTTGCATTGGACCGCGATAACCAATTCGTCCCTGAGCAGAATTACTGCCACGCGGATTTTCATATACCTCAAAACGAATAGTCTCTGTCGGGAGTTCTATACCCGCTTTTTCATAAGTCCATTCGGAGATTTCATTGAAGGCATTTGTCAGGAATTCCTGGTTTAGGTGGTCTGGATTGGTAAGAGTGAAATCCAAATCTTCGGAGAATCGATAGGTTTCAAAATAGCATTTCTTCAAACACGTGCCGCCTTTGAAAACCCAACTCGAACCGATCTCTGGATGACTCGATACTACTGAAAGCACCCAGCCAATGACATAGTCTTTCTCAATAACATTCGCATTGAGACCAAACTCCCGGGAAAAATCCATTATTTCCCGTTTGTCAATCAACTCGGCTCTCCTTTGTCCAGCTTTGTGGGACCCATAGCCTCCATCGGGTAATTAATCTATCAGCACTAAGCTTTATGTCTAGCTTGGCATTTCCAGCTGTAAGTTTGCTCCGGCATTGATCTATAGTTTCCGTTTCATCAGGTGCAATCTTTTCCAATAAAAAACCGAGACGTTTGAATACAGCACCGTTCCCTAACCGTTGTGTATATTCAATCAGTAGTTCCAGGTTTTTGTTTTCTGAACGTAAGTAATTGATAAACATATCTTTGGTAGAACGTATTCCACCTCCAAGAACGGGATCACTCAGCATATCAAGTATTGTACGCGTGGGATCAGACACAGGTACTTTTACCTGACCTCTCCATACTGGCTTGAGACCAAACATGGCTTTTTCAGAAACAGTACGCAGCATGAAGCCTGTTCCCTTTATTTTCGGGCTGCGATCCCTTGGCTTTTGAACAGTCATTACCATAACAGTACTGAAAATCTGCTCAGTAAGGTCCAGATATTCTGCAGCACTCCAGCCGCCGATATAACAGGGTGCAAAAAGACGTTCTGCAACCAGCCATGGATCTTCAAGCGGCACGTCTGCTGTTCTGGATTCTAATGGCACAGGGATATAGAGGCCACGGCGCACACGGGACATCCATCCCTTTTTTGCCCATCGCGAAAGCATTTTTGCGGCATCTGTGGATGCAACATTCAGAATCCCGGCAGCTTCATCAACCGATATTGTGCCTTTTGTGCCGCGGATTATCGCTGCAATTCTCTCTCGATCAATTTTTCCTATACCTGTAAGTGGTTCCATAATATATCAGATACGCGATTATTCATGTTATCGATGAATAATTACATATATCATATACTCTTTTCCCATGTCAAACTATATTCTATATGTCATCGTTCATAGAATAAATGACTTTTATCACACTTATTATACTTAACACATAATTATTCTAAAAGGCTCGCTGCAGATTCATCATTCATATCTTGGGGAATCAGTTCGCCCGAAAAAGCCTTTCTAACAATCGATTGGCATAGTCGCTCGGCACGATATATATTCCTATTTATTGTCCCTTCAATTCCTTCAATAATTGAGAAACGGCTTCCCACCACTTGAATAATTTGTCCAGGTCCAAGGGGACGCCTTTAGGGCTTGCGCAACAATAACTTGGCAGACACGAAGTGAAGCTTTGCGCTATTGGCGCTCAGATTTGGGTTAGATTTGGCCGATTCGATTGAGCAGGACCACCCCAGAGGAATATGCTTCGCATTCCACAGGGCAAGCAGGAATAGCTAGCTATTTCGCGGGTTTTGTGAATGAGTACCCGCCCGCCTCAGCCTGAGCACGAGCATCTTAAGCACGAGCATCTTACTTGCTATGGCGAGTGCGATGGCGGGCAGGTCGGTCAAAGATGGCCTGAAGTCACAGATCCGCCGTCTTTCTGGCGGGCTGAGATGCCAAAATGGTAAGTTGTTTTTGCGCAAGCCCTTAATTTTGTAGGTTTCAGTTTGACGTTCCATGGGTCCGCCACAACGCTCAATGCCTCTATCTTCGACTTTCTTGCCATCATGAACCGGCTCTAAAAGGGTTACTTGAAAACTGTAAAACTAAAAAGCGCACCCAAACTTTCTTATTTAGTTATGAACGTCCCTGTTGTCTCCGGAGTTCGCCCCTATACCTCGTACAGTTCGCCCACCAACTTCTGAAACCAAGGAGGCTTCTGTAGTATTACGAAAATCAAGATCAAACCAACAATCGGAATGGGGATAACCGCATCGACGATAGACAAACCTACCAGGCCGATGAGAGATCGAGCCTTGAGCGTCATGATGCCTCCAAACCCTCGCTTAGCAAATGTTTTATGGCAAAAGGGGACACGCCCATAACTTCATAAATGGAGCAAGAGGGACATCCATAAATTCACAAACAGATGACCCACGGACTTAGGTTACTTATTTACTCAAGTTTCGCACCCTCTGAATGGTGCAGATTCAGATACTACGTGGTCTAAGACGTCAGAATAGGACTGAAAATCTTCTTCAATTCTGAACAGCTCAAAGATCTTTGAAAAGCT
>JAUWXF010000127.1 GCA_030616475.1 Desulfobacterales bacterium | reverse complement strand
TACAGGTGGTCTGGGCAAGGCCTCGCCCGGCGGGAGAGAATAAAAATGCAAGCTAAATCTTGGAACGTACTGTGCCACCATGGACAAAAGCCATGTCACGCAGGTATCGACGCATAAACTGGTCCTGACTCCGGTCAACAACCGAGTCAAGTCTCAATGAAAGTGGCAAATTCACGGTTCCGGTCGGCGTAAAGGGCAAAATGTTCAAATTCACGAACTCATCCTGGTATTAGACTGGTTGTGGGATAGTGCTGTATCAAGAAAGAAGGGCCGCCATTCCGGCCACGGCCCCGACTTTTATTTGCAGCAGTTAGAATCCATCTTGCGTAGAGCTATACAGAGTTGACGAAAAGCCAATATGTGAACTCTATTTGGGGTCGGACCAAGCTGATAAGTTGAAATGATAAGAAAAGAATATGAAAAGTGAAATGAACGACGGACAGAACCAGGAAACAATTGGCGCGGTTATGGTTGTGGGAGGCGGTATTGCCGGGATGCAATCCGCCCTGGACCTTGCCTCTACTGGATTTTATGTCTACCTAATTGAAGCCTCACCCGCCATCGGCGGGACTATGGCTCAACTGGACAAGACCTTTCCTACCAACGATTGCGCTATGTGAATCCTCTCCCCCAAGCTGGTCGAGGTCGGCCGGCACGCCAACATCGAGCTGCTGACGTTGTCTGAAGTGCAAGAAGTGTCGGGGGAGGCGGGAAACTTTGAGGTAACGGTCCTTCAGTCCCCCCGTTACATTGACACAGACCTGTGCATCGCCTGCGGCACCTGCACGGAAAAATGCCCCAAGCGCGTCATTGATTCTTTCAATGCCGGCCTAAGCCGCCGAAAAGCCGCCTATCTTGCCTATCCTCAGGCCGTTCCCCAAAAGTATGTGATCGATTCGAAAAACTGTATCTATTTTAAAAAGAAAGGGCGCTGCATGGCGTGCAAGAAATTCTGCCCCGCCGATGCAGTGAACCTGGACGAAGAGGCCAAGGTCCGCAAAATGCGGGTGGGGGCAATGGTCCTTGCCACAGGATTTGCCCCCTACGATCCCCTCAGCCGCGACACCTTTTCCTACGGCAGACACCCCAATGTGGTGACCAGCCTGGAGTTTGAACGGATACTGAGTTCCTCCGGCCCCTACCAGGGGCATATGGTGAGGGCGTCTGATCAAAAAGAACCAAAAAGGATCGCCTGGCTCCAGTGTGTCGGCTCCAGAGACAGCCACCACGGTGCCAACCCTTACTGTTCAACGGTGTGTTGTACCTACGCCATTAAACAGGCGCTGATTGCAAAGGAACACAGTACAGAATCCCTGGATGCAACCATATTCTATATAGACATTCGTACCCAGGGTAAGGACTTTGAGAAGTATTACATGCGAGCGAGGGATGAGGAGGGCATCCGGTTTGTGAAGTCAAAGATCGACAGGGTGCTGCCTGTGGACGACACAGGAAAACTTATGATTCGATATGTGGATGCGGCGGGAAAGCGGATTGAGGAAGAATTTGACATGGTGATTCTTTCCGTAGGGCTGAGTGTACGGAAAGATACCGTTTCCCTGGCCGAAAAACTCGGCATAGAGCTTGACCAATATAGTTTTTCAGCCACAAGCAGCTTTGCGCCCGTGGAGACATCAAGACCCGGGATCTATGCTTGTGGAGCCTTTCAGGGGCCCAAGGACATCCCTTATTCGGTCATGCAGGCCAGTGCTGCTGCCTGTGCGGCAGGGACCAGGCTCGTCGAGGCACGGGGCACCCTGGTGCGAGAAAAACCCCGAGTTTCCGAACGCGTTATAGCCGGGGAGCCCCCGCGCGTGGGCGTATTTGTCTGCAACTGCGGTGTGAACATCGGGGGGATTGTCCGGGTGCCCGAAGTAGTAGCCTATGCGAAAACACTACCCTGTGTGACCTACGTGGAGGAGAACCTCTTTACCTGTTCCCAGGATACCCAGGACAAGATGAAAGAGGTGATCAAAGAGCACGGACTTAACCGCATTGTGGTGGCTGCCTGCAGCCCCCGAACCCATGAAACTCTTTTCCAGGAGACCCTGACTCAGGCAGGCCTTAACAAATACCTCTTTGAGATGGCCAATATTCGGAACCAGTGCTCCTGGGTCCATAGCAACGACCCGGATAGAGCAACTGAAAAGGCCAAGGACCTGGTGCGCATGGCTGTAGCCAAGTCAGTGCGCCTGGACCCCCTGGAGGAGGTGAAGCTAAATGTGATCCAGGCAGGCATTGTCATTGGGGGCGGGCTGGCTGGCATGACAGTGGCCCTGGGGCTGGCAGATCAGGGCTTCCCGGTCCATCTGGTTGAAAAGGAAAAGGCCCTGGCAGGCCACGGCCAAAAACTCTTGAAAACCTGGAAAGGCGAAGACGTAGGGGCCTTTGTGGCTGAGGTGGTTCAGAGGGTGGAAGAGCACCCGCTTATTTCTGTGCACCTGCAATCCACCGTGGTGGAGGCCGAAGGGTTTGTCGGGAATTTCAGGTCTACCATAAGAACCGGGGATGTGACCGAGGTCGTTGAGCACGGTACGGCTATTATTGCTACAGGAGCCCATGAACTCAAGCCCAGCGACTATCATTTCGGCAGGCACCCCAATATCTTCGTCTCTTTGGACCTTGACCGGACCATTGTGACTGAGCCTGAAAGGTTCAAGGACATCAAAACCGCTGTGTTTATCCAGTGTGTGGGCTCAAGAGAACCGCAAAGGCGTTATTGCAGCAAGGTTTGCTGCACCCACTCGATTCAAAGCGCGTTAAGACTGAAAGAGCTCAACCCGGAGATGGAGATTTATATCCTGTTTCGTGATATTCGCACCTATGGCCAAAGAGAAGACATCTACAGAGAAGCCCGCGCCAGGGGGGTTGCCTTTATCCGTTATAGCCTGGACGAAAAACCAAAGGTGGACATTTCAGACAATAAGCTCAGAGTCACGGTGAAGGACCAGATGATTCAGGTGCCGATCCGGATTGATGCGGAGATCGTGACCCTGGCCTCGGCAATTGTCCCCCCGGCAGATAACAAGCTTCTTTCTAAGCTCTACAAGCTTGCCATGAACGAAGAGGGCTATTTCCAGGAGGCCCATGCAAAACTGCGGCCTGTCGATTTTGCCGTGGACGGTGTGTTCATGGCCGGTCTTGCCCACGGTCCAAAACCTGTTGAAGAAAGCATTGCCCAGGCCCAGGCTGCCGCTGCCAGGGCCGTGTGTCTCCTTGCAGCAAGGACCATTTACACGAGCGCCGAGGTAGCGTACACTAATGCGGCCTATTGTTCGGGCTGCGGGGTGTGTGTGGAGATCTGCCCGTTTGGTGCTGCAAGCGCTGATGCTGAGACAGGCAAGGCGCAGATCAACCCGGCCCAGTGCAAGGGATGTGGGCTGTGCGTGGCATCGTGCCGTTCAGGGGCCCTGAACCTGAACGGATTTGACCAGGACCAGACCTTTGCTATGATCGATGAGGCCCTGGCGTCGTAGTTCCTTAGCTGTGAAGTTCGCATTTCTTTACGGCGGAAAATATAACGACTATCACGAAAGCGCGAAAGAACGAAAACACGAAAAAAAACGATTGATCTTTTTGCCTTGTTTCGTGCTTTCAAATTTTCGTGTTTTCGTGATTATCTTTTTGTTCTGGCTTGTTTGGCTTCGTGGGTACAAAAGGAGATAATCAACAAACTATGAATGAATGGGAGCCAAAGATTATCGCCTTTCTCTGCAACTGGTGCAGTTACAGTGCTGCTGACCTGGCAGGCGTGAGCAGGCTGGCGTATCCGTCAAATATCCGTGTCATTCGCATCCCCTGTACGGGCCTCATGAGTCCGAAGTTCATACTCAATGCCTTTCGTCACGGGGCTGACGGGGTTTGGGTTTCAGGTTGACACCCTGGAGAGTGTCATTACCTGGAGGGTAATTACTATGCTCGAAGAAAATTTGCCCTGCTGAAAAATTTCCTTGGACATATCGGGATCGAACCAGGGCGGCTTCAGTTTTCGTGGATTTCTTCCTCAGAGGCAACCAAGTTTGTGGGTGTGGCCAAAATGGTAACCGAGAAGGTGAAGGAGCTTGGTCCGGCAGAGCGCCTTGTTAGTCGTCAGTGGTCAGTGGGTAGTGGGTAGTCTGAGTGTTGAAATATACCTCAAAGATTCGCGAAACTGCAAGGCGGTTGCTCACAGAGCACAGGGTGGATGCTGTGATCGGATTCAGAAAAGGCACAGTGCCCATGATCTGTCAGCCGGTGCTTATCACCACGCCGCAAGAGGTGGATACACTCTACTGGGATAGTTTCTGCGGGGTGAATCTTGCCAATTATCTACCCAAGCGCCAGGGGCCGATTGCTATTGTGGCCAAGGGGTGCGATGCCAGAAACATTGTAGTGCATATGTCGGAGAATCAGATCAAGCGGGATCAACTCTTTATTATAGGGATCCCCTGCAAGGCCATGGGGGACCGGCGGAAGATCACTAGGGCGTTGAACGGTCAAGAAGTACTTGAAGTGACGGAGGATGCGGACACGATTGTGGCAAAGGGTGAGGGCTTTGAGATGCCTTTCAACAAGGCCGATGTGCTCCAGGACAACTGCGCCATCTGTATCCACCGCAACCCGGTTATCTATGACAAGCTCATAGGAGAACCCGTACCCGAACAAGACGGTATCGACCGGTATGCTGACGTGCAAAAGCTTGAGGCCATGGGCGCTGATGAGCGCTGGAATTACTTCCAGGATCTGGTGGCACCTTGCATCCGTTGCTATGCGTGTCGGGACGTATGCCCCCTTTGTTATTGTCCAACTTGTTTTGTGGATGAATCACGACCCCAGTGGCTGGGAAAAAGTATTGATCCGACAGACACGATGACGTTTCACTTGCTCAGGGCCTTTCACTGCGCGGGTCGCTGCACGGATTGCGGGGCGTGCGAGCAGGCCTGCCCCATGGGCATCAGGGTCAGGCGGTTTACCAGGAAGCTTGAAAAGGATGTACTCGAACTTTACGCCTATGAGGCGGGCATGACCATGGAGGCCAGGCCCCCTCTGGATGTGTACAGGCCGGATGACTCCGGGGATTTCATTTGATAAAATCGCTTCGCGATTTTATATAACGCGGCTATGCCGCTTGACAAAAGAAATCTCTATACTATCAACTTGTTAAACAGTTTAAGATGAATGAAGTGAAAATTCAGAAAGAGAGGTTTGCCAATTTCCTGAACAGCCTGACAGACTCCTATCGGCTCTATGGCCCGGTGCGGCAGGCAGACATGGTCAATTTTGTGCCGATCCGGGATACCACTGAAATAGACCTTTCTTTCCAAAACACCCGTCTTTCTTCCAAGTCTTTGTTTCTTCCCCAATCCGAGCGGATGTTTGAGTACAGCCTGGACCCTGCCAGAGATGACGCACATATCCTCAAAGAGGTGCCCAGAGACTATTCGCCGCGCGCTGTCATCGGGGTCCGGCCATGTGACGCAAAGGCGTTCAAACTGCTGGATGTGAACTTTGACACACAAGAATACCGCGATCCGTGGTGGGTGCGGGCCCGGCAGTCCACCACCCTGGTGGGTCTGGGATGCACCACGCCCTGTTCCACCTGTTTTTGTACATCGGTGGGAGGGGGGCCATTTGATGAAGAGGGGCTGGATGTTTTGCTGGTGGACACTGGCGAGGCATTTTTGGCCAAAGTGCTTACAGAAAAAGGGGAGAATCTGTTTGATGCTGCGAAAACCATTGAGCCTGCCGACGAAGAACTGGTCCAAAAGGCCTTGGCCATCGAGCAGGAAGCTGCGAGCAAAATCGTTTCAAGAGTCGATACATCCAGGCTCGGGGAACTTGACACCCTTGCCCTTTACGAGGCCGACTTCTGGGAGGAAGTCCATTTTGCCTGCATCAACTGCGGGGTTTGCACTTATGTTTGTCCGACCTGCTGGTGTTTTGACATCCAGGATGAAACCCATGGCCGTGCCGGGGATCGGATTCGCAACTGGGACTCGTGCATGTTTCCCCTTTTCACCCTGCATGCCTCGGGACACAATCCCCGGGAAGAAAAGCTCCAGAGGGTGCGCCAGCGTTTCATGCACAAGCTGAAATATTATGTAGACAAGTACAAGAACGGTGTAGCCTGTGTGGGCTGCGGCCGTTGCGTGCAGTACTGCCCGGTGAACATTGATATTCGTCAGGTTTGTCGGCTCATGAATGCTATAGCACCCCCAGACCGGCGCCCGATGCATGCCTGCAATATTGCTTGGGTTCGGTCCCCTTCTTGAACACCACGGTAACCGCATTCGGGCAATTTTGTGATGCAAGGAGCCCGGATTCGACATCAATTCGGACCTTCACGACCCCTTCCGGCAGAGAGAAATCGCGATAAGGTCGGCCTGCCAGTACCTGCTCCATGAAATCGATCCATATGGGAAGGGCGGCTCTGGCACCTGTTTCCTTGTTGCCCAGTATGCCGTAGTGGTCCAGGCCAACCCACACACCGGCAACAACAGTCGGAGAAAACCCCAGGAACAGGGCATCCCTGTAACTGTCGGTCGTTCCGGTCTTGCCGGCCAGGGGTCGACCAATACACCTTGCTGCCTTGCCGGTCCCTGCATGCACGACCGCCTGGAGCATATCGGTCATGATGGCTGCGGTCTCAGGACTGACCGCAGTACGCCTCTGCAGGCCTGCCCGCCGGATGGTTCGCCCTTTCCGGTCCAGAACCTCCAGAATCGCAAAGGGCCTCGTCCCCACCCCCCCGCTCGGGAAGACGGCATATGCCGCTGTCAATTCGAGCAGCGTTACCTCTGATGTTCCAAGCACCAAGGAGAGGTTTGGCTGTAAGGGAGACTCTATGCCCATCCTGTACGCCCACTGCACGGCAGTAGAGGGACCGAGTTTGTTAAGGAGTTTTACAGCCGGGATGTTCTGTGATACACTCAGGGCCTGCCTGAGTATCATCTCTCCCCTGAATTTGCCTGAAAAGTTTTCCGGAGTCCAGTCCACACCCTCTTTGGCTCCCTTGAAGACAACCGGGGCATCCCAGATCACATAGTTTTGGGCAAAACCGTTTTCCATGGCACAGGCGTAAACTAAGGGCTTGAATGCCGAACCCGGCTGTCTTCGAGCCATGGTGGCGCGGTTGAACGGACTTTCCTGAAAATCTTTCCCCCCCACCATGGCCAGGATTGCCCCCTGCGTTGCATCCACACTGACCAGGGCTGCCTGCGGGCTTTCGTGCCCGCTCGTGCCCATGGCCTCCTTGCTCTGCAGTGTGAGTAAGCCGTCTTTTTGCATTCGGGCCGAAAGCTGCTCAAGGCCCTTTGCGACAGCCTTTTCAGCGGCCTTCTGCATCTTGTAGTTGAGCGTCGTATACACTGTAAGGCCCGTGCGATACAAGCGGGCACCCCCGAACTCCTTCTCAAGGAGGTTCCGCACATAGGCCACAAAGTAGGGTGCCTTTATCGAGCTGTTCTGGCTAGTTGCAAGACTTAGCGGGGAAGACTTGGCCGCTGTGAGCTGTTCTCGTGTGATCATGCCATTTCGAGCCATCTGTTTCAAGACTACTGCGCGCCGTTTAAGCGCCAGGGACTCGTTGACCAGAGGGGAGTAGCGGGAGGGCGACTTGGGCATACCCGCAGTGAGCGCACATTCAGCTAAAGTCAGCTCATTGGCCGGTTTTCCGAAAAATGTCCGGGCTGCGGCTTCCACCCCGTAGGCCCCGCTTCCAAAATAGACCTGGTTAAGATAGAGTTGCAGGATCTCGTCTTTGGTATAGCGGCGCTCAATCTGAAAGGCCAGAAATGCCTCCTTGAGCTTGCGCATGATACTCTTTCGGGGGGTGAGGAAGAGGGTTTTTGCAAGCTGCTGGGTGATAGTGCTGGCCCCTTCTACGAACTCGCCGGCCCTTATGTCCCTGATAATAGCACGGAGGATTCCTCTCAGATCGACTCCGGCATGCTCGTAAAACTGACGGTCTTCTGTCGCAATGACCGCCTGCTTGAGATAATCAGGGATCATGTGCAACGGCACGGGCACCCGCTTTTGGGTGAAAAGATCGGCCAGCAATTCCTTGTCTGCCGAATAGATACGGGTGATGGCTGCGGGTTTAAAGGTCTCCAGGGTTCGAATCTGGGGCAGGTCGTGGGTGATGGCCAAAAAGAAACCGCCAACGGCCCCACTGATAACTGCTGCTGCCAGCACAAGAATGATATAGGTAATGTGTCTTCGTGAAGTGGTCACCGGATATTCAATATATCAAATTCATCAAACGCATGAAAGGGAATCTGAGAAACTCAATATCAACAAGCCATGACACCCTTCTACCAAAACAAAACCGACTTTCCAAGATCCCATTTTCTATTCAAAGGGTATGATGCGTCTGAGTACAATCATTAACAATTTGATTTTTCGTTAAATTTGTGGCATTGTACCTTACTTGGTACTCATAACCAATTGAAATCTTGAGACTCAAATCAAAACGTCAGATTATTTTGGAGTGTGGTGCACAGGGACTGCTGCATATAACGACGTGCTCGAACTAGATGCCATAATCAGTCAAGTACTTCGGAACTGCTCCATATCCGATTCTCGGCATGCCGGCCTGTATTCTGTTTGTGGTTTGGCTTTGCGACTGCGTGATCTATACAAGTGGGAAAAGGGATTGGACCCTTGGGTAGAAAAGGATTCTTCTAAAATCTTAGAATGGATTGGAGAAAAAGAGGAAAAGTGGGAGAAGCTGGCAGAAAGCGACTTCCGAGAAATAACAATTCTTGGCACTAAATACGATCCGTTCGATGCCGAGGGTATTAACGCGTTGCTGGAGCCCCATGGTCTGTTTTATGGAGCTGGGTATGTCCACGGTTTGAAGCCCACCTTTTTTCTCGCTGTTCTTGAAGACAAAAAAGTGATAGACGGCTACCCCGTATACATCCTCGGTCGAGAGCTAGCCCGTGATCTGTTAACCGTACCGGCTCTCTCTCAAGCCAATTGTATCCTCATTCGAAACGAATCAGCAAAGCTTTTTCTCTGGAACCAAATATTTTTTATAAAAAAATCAGGACGACATGCCCTCAGACTAGCCCTGGAAAACTACGGACTAAGAGAGCAAGACCAAAAAGCGTTGCACTGCAATTTAGCAAGAATTTCCGCTGCCGAAACGGAAACTTATATCTACCATGAGTTGGGTGAGATCCGTGATACTGCTTTCGATCGTAACATATGGCGGGATATTATTTCTACGTTCCCTCATACACCGGTTGAACTCCTTGCTCGAACCGTTAAAGACCTGCTCGCTGATACAAGCGAATACGGTACGCTCCGATACATCACGAGAAAACGCAAAACAGCCTCGATGGCGCTTTATGTCGCTTTCCTCGATGGTTTAAGAAAAACGCTATTTCGGGAACTTTTAGAGGCCTTTCAAAAATTTATGCAAACGCAGGACTGGGAGGTTGTCGAGCAGGCCATTTCTAGCGGTTACGATATGGCCAAACACTATGCTGAAGTGATCACCAGTATCTATAATACGGGAAAGCAAAAGGATGATATGAAATGGGTAGGAAATGAAATAAAAAAACGTCTTCTAGCGCCCTTAACGTAATAGACAAGGTCACGCATTTGGCTCCCATGCTTCAGACATTACGACCTCAGATAGTCATTAGTCCCTTAGTTGTGAAGTTCGTGTTTTTTCTGGCAGAAGATATTTAGAATACACTGTTTTTCAATACTGACAAATAATTGAGGAATTTAGGGATTCAGGGATTGAGGAATTAAAACATGGGTGATTCCGTCAATTCCT
>JAUWXF010000174.1 GCA_030616475.1 Desulfobacterales bacterium | reverse complement strand
GGGCGGGCGGTTCAAGGTTAGAGAGCGATGAAGATTAAACGGTTTGAAGATATTGAGGCATGGCAACTGGCACGTGAATTGACTCGAAAAGCCTAAAGTAGCCAACGGTGTACCTGACAACCTGAGTAGTTACAATAAAACTGACAAACACTGGAACGTATTTCAGAAAGGAGGAGTTAAATGAGTGAACTAAAAGGTAGTCAAACTGAGAAGAACCTACTCACTGCCTTTGCGGGTGAGTCCCAGGCACGAAACCGCTACACATATTTTGCCAGCCAGGCAAAAAAGGAAGGTTTCGTGCAAATATCATCCATCTTTGAGGAAACAGCCAGCCAGGAAAAGGAGCATGCAAAAAGGCTCTTCAAATTCCTTGAGGGCGGGGAGGTAGAGGTATCTGCCGCTTTCCCGGCCGGTGTCATCGGCAGTACTCTGGAAAACTTAAAGGCTTCTGCTGAAGGCGAAAACTACGAGTACACCGAGATGTATCCCGGCTTTGCCAGGGTGGCCCGTGAGGAAGGGTTTGAAGATATCGCCAAGGCCTTTGAGGCTATTGCTGTAGCTGAAAAGCAGCACGAAAAGCGTTATCGCGATCTTGCTGCCAATATCGAAGCCGGTCGCGTATTCAAGCGGGAGAGCAAGGTTGTGTGGCGGTGTCGCAATTGCGGCTATCTGCACGAAGGTGAATCTGCCCCAGAGGAATGTCCTGCCTGCGCACATCCGCGAGCACACTTTGAGTTGTTGGGTGAGAACTGGTAGTTTCAAATAAATTAAGAGTGGCCTGTCTTGGCACCGCTGACGGAAAGGCCTACCGCCAGTTTTTGAAGCCTGGGTTAGAAATTATGGAAAGGAGGTAGTCATGAGCAAAGAGGTAAAGATCTATACGACTCCAACGTGACCCTACTGCAAGATGGCAAAGGAGTTACTTTTGCAAAAAGGGGTTGAGTATACGGCTTACGACGTGACCAAGGACAAGGCAGCGCTGGAGGAGATGAGAAGAATATCCGGCGGCGCCCTAAGAGTGCCCGTGATATCGCTGTGCAACGAGGTGATGGTGGGGTTTGACCGTGACCGTGTTGAAACGGCCCTAAGGTGCCTTGACCACAGTTCTGAGGTTCAGTCAAAGAAGAAAGAGTCCCTCTAAGGTGTACAGAAGGGCTTTTTGCTAAGTGCTAAATTCGGTGACGTGTTTTATGTCAGGACGTATACCCCCGGTAAGCTGGAACCAAAAAAGTGCCTAAAGTTTGAAGTGCCTAAAGTGAGCTAAAGTTGAGGTATGCGCTTTCAGCGCAGTCAATTTTAGAAACGGACAACAAAATCTTCTTATCCAATATTTACCCCTATTGGAAGAAGTAAATAAAATAAACAAAATACCTTAACTTTAGGCACTTTAGATCACTTTAGGTCACTTTAGGCAGTTCGACCTTTTGAAATAAGCAAACCAATTATAATACGGAATCGTATTTAAGAATGCGTGTACTGAGTCATCAAAGGTGGAGGAGACCATGGCAAGCGTAACTATCTATTCGACAGGTGGATGCCCTTTCTGCGTCAAGGCAAAATCGTTCATGACGGAGAGGGGGATCCGTTTTGAAGAGATTGAGGCACGGCCCGGATCGAAGACCTGGAATGAGATGAGGGAGAAAACCGGGAGCGGCTCCCTCCCTCAGATCCTGATCGGGGGTGAATTAGTGGGAGGATACAGTGATCTGGCTCATCTGGAGGCTACTGGCGAGTTGCGTCAAAGACTGGGGCTGACCGAGCAAGGGCCCATTTCTCCCCTCTATGATGTGATCATCATCGGCGGCGGGCCAGCCGGTCTGAGTGCTGCTATTTATGCTGCCCGAAAAGTCCTCAAAACCCTAATTGTGAGTAAAGACATTGGGGGACAGGTGACCTGGACTTACGATGTGGACAACTACCTTGGTTTTAGCCAGATAGAGACGGCCGATCTGATTGCAAAGTTTGAAGAACACGTCGAAAAGTATGGTTTGGAAAAGCTCGTAGGGGCTGAAGTGAAAGCACTTAAGTTGGCTGGCAAAACAAAAAAGGTCGTCACAGATGATGGAAAAACACACCTCGCCAAGACGATTATTATCGCCACCGGAAAGCACCCCAGGCCACTCGATGTGCCGGGGGAAAAAGAATTGATCGGCATGGGAGTGACTTACTGTTCCACCTGTGATGCACCGTTGTTTGCAGACCTTGACGTGGCAGTGGCAGGCGGCGGGAATTCGGCGCTGGAGGCAGTTATCGATCTCATGAAAGTGGCCAGCAAGGTGTACATGGTCTCTTTGACGCCGTTGACTGGTGACGAGATTCTTCAGGATAAGGTTATGACTTCGCCCAAGGTGGAGGTTTTTACCGAACATCAAATTCTCCGGATTGTCGGCGACTCGGCAGTTGAGGGCCTCGAGATCAAGTCTTTAAAGACCGGTGAGTCCAAGAAATTGACTATGGCAGGGATCATTGTAGAAATCGGCCTGCTGCCCAACTCTGAGTTAGTAGTCGATACTCTGGAAACGAATCGTATAGGAGAAATTGTGATAGACTCCAGGTGCCGCACTGGTGTTGCCGGGGTTTTTGCGTGCGGCGATGTGTCCGATGTTCCATTCAAACAGGTAATAGTTGCGGCCGGCGAAGGGGCCAAGGCGGCCTTGTCGGCCTATGACTACATCATAAACCAGCGATAGGGAGAAAGCGAGGAAGGATACCTCGAAAAAAGAAGCATTAAGCAAGGGAGGCATTATGAAACCGAGGAAAATAAGAGACCGCATTTACTGGATGGGTTCTGTAGATTGGGACAGACGTTTATTTGATTCACTCATTCCACTTCCAGACGGAACAAGCTACAATGCTTATTTAATTGAAGGCAGTGAAAAGACTGTTTTAGTAGATACAGTTGATCCTCCCATGGCGGAAGAACTTCTAGCACAGCTGCAGGGTGTGCCTAAGATCGACTACGTCATCTCACACCATGCGGAGCAGGACCACTCCGGAACAATCCCGCAGGTTCTTGAAGAATACCCTGGGGCCAAGCTGATAACAACCCCCAAAGCAAAGGGAATGCTTATCGATCTTCTGCGAATACCAGAGGAGTGTTTCATAACCGTCAAGGACGGTGAGACTATATCTCTCGGGGACAAGACCTTGAAGTTTATACATGCTCCCTGGGTTCATTGGCCTGAGACCATGGTAACTTATCTGGAAGAAGATAGAATTCTTTTCAGTTGTGATTTTTTCGGTTCCCATATTGCGACAACCGATCTCTACGTCACTGATGAAGGGCGCGTTTATGAGGCAGCGAAGCGCTACTATGCCGAGATCATGATGCCCTTCCGGAAAGTCATCGAGAAGAACCTGGAAAAACTCGCGTCTTACGACATAGAAATGATAGCTCCCAGTCATGGGCAAATATATCCCCGCCCATCATTTATTATTGATGCCTATCGGGATTGGATCCTCGGTCCTCCTCTAAACACAGTGGTCCTGCCCTACGTATCTATGCACAAAAGCACGAGGCGGATGGTAGATTACTTTGTTTCGGCCCTTGTGGAGAGAGGTGTTCGGGTCGAACAGTTCAACCTGGCCGTAACCGATATAGGAAAACTTGCCATGGCTCTGGTTGACGCAGCTACAATCGTTATTGGAACCCCCACAATTCTCGCCGGGCCTCATCCTTACGCCGCCTATGCTGCATTTCTGGCCAATGCCCTTCGGCCCAAAGCGAAGTTCCTTTCCATCATTGGTTCCTATGGATGGGGAGGTAAGACTGTAAACGTATTGGCAGGGATGATTCCTAATCTTAAGGTTGAAGTTATCGAACCTGTCCTTGCCAAAGGGCTCCCGTCAGAGAATGATCTTAAAGCCCTCGAAAACTTGGCTGAGACCATCGCAACGAAACACAAGGAGCATGGTATGGAATAACCGTGGTGGTTCTACAAGACTCTGTGCCAACTGTGTCCGTGGTGAGAAATGAAGATTCCGGAGAAGAAACGACGCGGGCTACATAGAGGTGGTGGTCGACTTGCTGGAATATCCGGCAGAAAAGATCGAGGAGTGCATCAAGAATTGTCCTGCTGACTGCATAATCTGGGAAGAAGTTTGAGACGAGCGAGGAGGTGTGCCGATGAAAAAAGCTGCCTTGTTTGCCTTTAATGGAGAGCTGATGTGTTTTATGCACGTACTTTTGAATGCCCTTGATATGAGCGAAAAGGGATATGAAGTCAAGATAGTCATTGAGGGCTCAGCTACCAGGCTGGTCCCTGAACTGGCCAAAGAAGATAACCCTATGCATCGCCTATATGAGAAGGCTAAAGGTTTAGACCTGATTGATGGCGCTTGCAAGGCTTGCTCCAACAAGATGGGGGCGCTAGAGGCGGTAAAAGGTGAGGGTTTAAGGCTTTTGGATGAAATGACAGGACATCCCAGCATGGCCCGGTATCGAGAAGAAGGCTTTGAGATCATCACATTTTAAAAAAACAGATTGAGAGGAGGTAGCAAAATGTCTTACGAAGCAAAAGACTATAGCAGCTTGGTCGGTATGGAGGGCTTCAGCGAAGCTCTCCTCAGGAATCATTTCACCCTCTATCAAGGCTATGTCGCCAACACCAACAAGGTCATGGGATTGCTGGATGAAATGCTGAAAGTGGATAAGACCGGCACCCCCGAGTACGCTGAGCTGAAAAGACGCCTGGGCTGGGAGTTCAATGGCATGCGCCTCCACGAATACTATTTTGACAATCTCGGAGGAGACGGCAACCTTGACACAGGGGGAAAGCTTGCACACGAACTTCAGGAAGTCTTTGGAAGCTATTTAAACTGGGAAAAGGACTTCAAAGCGACCGGCGCCATGAGAGGCATTGGCTGGACAGTGCTCTATCAGGATTCTGTGACTCGTCGGCTGTTCAATCTGTGGATTAATGAGCACGATGTGGGCCACCCCGCAGGTTGCAATCCCATTCTGGTGATGGATGTTTTTGAACACGCCTTCATGCTGGACTACGGGCTCAAAAGAGCCGATTATATAGAGGCCTTTTTCAACAACATTGACTGGAACGAGGCGGGCAAGCGCCTGCTATAGGTAAAATGGATACTGCGAAACCGAGCAGGGGAGATCTCAAACGTAAGGTCTTGGCCCTGCTTCGATCAGATAACTTTAACCAGAGTTTGGACGAGTTGTGCCAATTGCCAGCCAGTCAGGTGATCAATCCCCTTTTTTCCTTCCGTCCCGCATCTTCTTTTATTTCTGGAGTCACCAGATGCCACAGTGCGGGGCCTGGCGGCTTGGACAGAGGGTTTGCTTGGGGCTGAGGCGGCCCGGCCACAGCTTGAAGCGCTTTTGTGGGACGAGAAGGTAATTCTATCATCCAGTTGGAGAAGAGGACAAACCGGATGGTGCAAGCGTTTGGAAGATACGTGGGGATACTGGGAGATCCGGCCTGTCGTCCGGGCTGGCAGGCAAATTTTCCACGGATGGCAGAACTTTTGTGGGAAAAATACCGGCCCTCACACGTATTTGTGCCTGGAGATGTGACCGCAAAAGGTAGAGTGGACGAACATGAAAAAATATTGCAGTATTGCCGGAGACATCCCTGGGAGTGGGTGGTTGCGATGGGTGACCACGACCGACCGGCTGATATTTTCGGGCAGTACTGGGGCCCACCCCACAAGTCAACGGACCTTGGTCGCTGGCGTTTTATTGGCGTTGACACCTCGGATCGTGTTTTTTCTGAGGGGGAAGCACTCTGGCTGCGGGAACAAATCAAGGATGATAGCATTATCTATACTCACCTGCCGCCGGAGATGACGGGGTGGAAGTTCCATTCACTTTACCCGGAATGCACCCACCGTTTCTTTGCAGTGCTGGATGATTTTCACGATAAGATACGGGCCTGTTTCTTCGGACACATACACTCATACGACCGCAAAGAATACAGGGGGATACCCCTTGTCGTTACCGGTGCTGGCGGTGCCGAGGCACGTGGGTTGGGAGCAAATGGATACGAAGGAAACCGGCCCTTCCAGGCAATGGCCTTTGACACAATGACCGGTGAGATCCAGTTGCTCGAAGATGCGCAATGAAATGAAGGAGAGAAAACGCAATCCGCTTGCCTGCCTCATAGACAATAGGGACGTTCATAACTAAATAAGTAACCTGACATTGTGGAGGCTTGGTGGTATATGCCAGTTCATGCCAAGACTAGCGCGACTGAATGCCCGCCCGCCACCCGCCTGCCATCGCCTCGCTCGCAGGGTAGCTACAATGCCCGCATACACGGCAATGGCGGGCAGGCACCTGGGGTATTACATCACGATATTATCCGCGGGATAGGGCGTCGCAAGATATTTTTGAACTATCTATTCAAGAAGCCGTCAAAAGATTCGAGTTGAAGCCAGGAGTTTATTTTGCTATTGGGCTGTCAGAGAGCTAGCCCGAGTTTCCTACTTACAGGCTCACAACCCACAAATTTACAGACAAACCTGCTAATTGCAAGCTGTTTTCCCCTTAAATAATAAAGAGTTACACAAGTTGCGTGACAAATATTGCCAACAT
>JAUWXF010000243.1 GCA_030616475.1 Desulfobacterales bacterium | reverse complement strand
CGGAATTGATGCAATATCTATTTGAAACTTCGGAAGATATTCTTTGTTTTGAATTTAGGATTTGGAGCATTCGTATTTGTTTCGGATTTCGTGCTTCGAGATTCGGATTTAACAAAGATTGATTAAGCGAATAAATTTGCTGCTTCAAGGCGTTACCTCTTTAAATGACGTGGCCCTGCATATACCGTAACCTTACCAACTCACACCCATTCCGATCTGCCCCATTCCATCTTGACCCATCATACCAGCCGTTCCGCGATGGCTCGCCCGGCAAGCATCCCACTCGCTGAGGCCTGAAGCAGGCCCCGAGTAATGCCCGCGCCATCACCAATGGCAAACAGATTGGTCACATTGGTTTCAAGTTCGGGTGATAATTCAATCCTGTTGGAGTAAAACTTCACCTCCACTCCGTATAGAAGCGTGTGGCGTGAATAGACCCCTGGAGTCAATTTTTCGAGCGCTCCAAGCATTTCGATAATGCTCAATAGGTGCCTGTAGGGAAATATAAAGCTCAAATCGCCTGGGGTGGCATCGGGAAGCGTAGGTCGGGTAAGACAACGGTCAATACGTGCCCGGGTACTGCGCCGGCCAGCCAACAAATCCCCCAACCTCTGAATAATTGCGCCCCCGCCCAGAAGATTTGCCAACCTTGCGATGTAAAAGCCATAGGCAATGGGATCGTCGAACGGCTCCGTGAATGCGCTACTCACCAAAATGGCAAAGTTCGTGTTTTCACTCTTTTTTTTTGCATAGCTGTGACCGTTTACAGTGATGATTCCCTCATTTTTTTCGATCACAACCTCTCCATAGGGGTTCATGCAGAAAGTACGCACCTTGTCGTGGAAGGTTTTGGAGTAGTGGATGAGCTTTGATTCGTAGATCGTATCGGTAATTCCCTTGAGTACAGGGGCCGGTAGTTCAACACGGACGCCAATGTCCACAGGGCTTGCCTTTGTTTTAAGCCCAAGAGACTCTGCCTGCTTTTTCATCCAGCTTGCACCTGATCGGCCTGGGGCGACCACGACGAAAGGGCTGGTGATGATTTTGCCATTAGCGAGTTTGACCCCACGAATCCGGCCATTTTCAGATAGAAGGTTTTGGACCCGACAGTTGGTGCGGGTTTCCACTCCTCCCACCAAGGACTGTCGCAGGCGGTCCAAGACAGCCCGGCAGTTTTCGGTGCCGATATGTCGGATGCGGGTGGGTATCAGCTCAAGGCCAGCAAGGCGGGCACGATCGGCAAGATCTTCCAATTTTGGGGATGCCTCTCCAAAGACGCGGCCCGGCGCTCCATGAGCCACATAAATTTCATCAGCCCTCCCGAGAAGCTGGTAAAGGGACTTTTGCTCAAGGAATTCCCCCAAGAATCCACCTACCTCAGAGGAAAGCGTCAATTTGCCATCGCTATAAGCGCCAGCTCCCCCCCAGCCGCAGAGCATGTCGTCAGAGTTCAGGCGCTTGCGCTGGCTGAGGTCCTTCCCTTGTTCCAGTAGGAGAACAGACCCTATGCCACAATCGGCCAGGGTTAGCGCCGCGAAGATACCCGCCGGGCCAGCGCCAACAATGATCACCTGGCAATCCATAGATTCCTCCTGAATAGCGTATACTTTACAATCAGCCGCAGAGATTCCAGACCCGTGACGGCTGCGTTCGCTCGATAGGGTTGAATCAAGTTCAAATCATATCTCCAAAATGCGACGAAATCAAAACTTTTGATCTATGATAAGAACTTCCCTTTTGTGTGTGCGACGAACATGAAGAGGAAGGCTCTTGTGGAAAGCTGTGGGGTCATTCTTGACAGGCATCCGTTTTTTGTCAAGAATAAAGACCTCCTTGGTTCTCTAGACCGATCAGTGCAGAGCCAAGAAACAGCAACCTTTGAGATTCTGGTAGGAAAGGCGGAGCCGTTGCTGGCCCTGCCCTTGCTCTTTGACATTGGGAGACTCGTTTACCTACGCCTCCCCTGTGGTGTGGTTCTGGATGAAGTATTCAAGCTCAGACATCTGGTGGTGCGTCAACTCCCCAAATTGCAAACCACGTCGCCTTGGCCTCATGGAAATGAAAGGCATTTTAGCTATCTCATAATCCGAAATGGTTTTAATCGGCACCTTAGGCAAATAAAAGCTATGATCGGCAAATATTATGCTTAGTTCAGACGAATCGTTTGACCGCTCTTCGCCGGCAATATAACGCACCGCAAGGCCGTCCCTGCTGATATCTATAATTTGGCCCATTGTCGTCCCATGAGGCCAAGAGGGCCTGAGCACAGCAAGTGCACCGTCCGCGGCCTGGAATCGCTTATGTTTCCTTCGCTCATGAAGCCTGTTCATCTTTGTATACCTGCGCCAAATCTGTCGAGGATCCGGTCGTTGAGCATCACATGCCATTCAGCCATACCTTTCTCCTGTAACAACACACTATTTTAGGCGGCCCGCCCGGCAGGCTGCCTATTTCCGCAAAAGTGACCCCACGTGCGACGTGAGCTTGTCCCGCAAGGCCGGGATCGGATCGGTGCAATGGTGATTATTTCAACGGGTGATAAGACTACATCGTGCCAGTGACGAAGCAGGAATCATGCCGAAATGACCTCAAGGAATAATTGCCTATAATTCCATACAGTTGAGGCACGTTTACTGGAGTGTCCGGATAGACAAATGTGTATGAATTTGACGGAAAATCTGTCGGTTTGACAGCACTCTGACACTTGTGGATGGAATCGATAGCGCTACGCTACACTAACCTGGGGGGAGTATCCCTTTGCCTCCACTTTCCCTTGATGACACGCCTTCCCGCTGAGGGCATTGGCTATTTTTTGTTTGAGTTCCCGAAAGTCGGTACTCTTTACCACGTAGCCATCAGCCATAGACAGGCGGGGGTCATCCGCAAAGCTGTCATGGGCAGTTACAATGAGGACCGGCAGATGGGGGTCTTGCCTCTTGATTTCACGCAACACTTCCCATCCGTCAGGTTCGTCCAGATACAAATCGAGAAGCACCAAATCCGGTGGTGAAAATCTGAGGGAGTCCATAGCTGATTCGCCATCGCCTGCGGTCTTAACCTGGTACCCCTCATAGATCAATTCTTCAGAAAGGAGTTTTCGAATACATGGCTGGTCATCCACAATCAAAATGTTGGGCATGGTACATGATCCCTCTCTATTTCTGTTCTCCCCCAGTTCTCAAGATGCCGAAACAAAAAGTCCCGAAATCAGATCAAACCCAATCTTCCGTTACGTAGGTTGAGAAGGGTGCCGGATTTCAGGACTTTTGTATAAAACCAGAGCCATTGCCGCCTCTGCTTTCTCGTTATTGAAGGCAGGTCCACTTGCTCTGAAAGCCGCAGCATGATACCCAAAAACTATGTTAGTGGGGTCTTTAATGCAAATTGGGATCGATTGTCAAACCGAGGAGCACCGAGTCTTACCTCATTTTGTGAAATAGATTTCAACAGTCTATAACTATTTATTATTACACTCTTTTATAGCAACGTACCTCTGAAGGCTCCATAATTCACCTCTTCTTGAAAAAGCCTATTTGCCTTTGTATTTTGGAGTCTCTGTAGATTCTATGGTGCATTGTTCAAAACTCATTCGATCCCAAAATCTCCTTTTTTCTATTGTTTTCTTCCATTTTTGAAATATTGTACCTAGTACTTGACCGAAAACCCCAGGTTTTCGGTCAAAAATTCGAAATCCGAATTTCGAAATCCGAAACAATGACAAAAATAAGAATGCTCCAATGACAAAAACAATGAAATTTCAACAAGTTCGTTT
>JAUWXF010000087.1 GCA_030616475.1 Desulfobacterales bacterium | reverse complement strand
CCTGAGACAGCATTCAGCTTATGTGCCGGCACCCGCCTGCCAACGCCACGGTCGCCGGACATCTGCAATGCCTGCACACACGGCAATGGCGGGCAGGTCTCTGGCAATGGCGGGCAGGTCGAAATCCGTACTGTTTTCAAGGCGTAAGCCGCAAACAAATCCGACACGAAGTGAAGCCTGCGCTCAATTCAGATGTCCAAATGTTCAAAACTCTATTTTGGGCTGTGTGCTATTATTGAGCCATTCGAGTTTGTTTTGAATTTTGTATTTTGGTCATTTGATATTGTTTCGGCCTGCCCTGCCCGCCCTGGTGCGACAGCGAATCGAAAATGCTGATGCAAAGCAAACCCGGTCTGGGCCAGGGGCGCGACATGTCTGGATGATTGTACTGCCCATGTAAGCCAGGTCTGGGCCAGGGATTTCGTGCTTCGAATTTCGAATTTTCCCTGTTGTTTGTGTGGAATTTAGTTTCTCAAAACCCATAGCATTGCAATCCTTAGTCCATGATCCCTATTCGAGATACCATCCGGTCAGAAACCTATCCAATAGTCAACAGTCTCATCATCGCGGTCAACGTACTGGTTTTCTTCATAGAGTTGTCTCAACGACAAAGACTCAATGAGTTCATCTATATTTACGGGCTTGTCCCAGCCCGTTATGCCGTTCCCCAGATTTCAGACTACTTCACCACGGGCCAGCAGGTGACTTCTTTTCTCACGTTTATGTTCTTGCACGGCGGGTTTTTGCACCTGATAGGCAATATGTGGTCCCTTTACATCTTTGGTGACAACGTAGAGGACCGGCTTGGACACTCCCGCTACCTTATTTTTTATCTGCTATGTGGATTGGCATCAGGAATGTCACATCTTGTGCTTAACTGGCATTCCAAGATACCAACCATTGGTGCCAGCGGGGCCATTGCAGGGGTCATGGGAGCCTACTTCGTCCTCTATCCAAGAGCAAAGATATTGACCCTGGTGCCTATCTTATTCTTTTTCCATTTTTTTGAGCTTCCCGCATTCCTTTTTCTGGGGATCTGGTTCTTGTTTCAGTTTCTGAGCGCGGCAGGGGCCTCTGCTCAGGCTGGAGGCATTGCCTGGTGGGCCCATATCGGGGGGTTCGTATTTGGCATCATCTTTTTGAAACTCTTTCAGATGCTCCCGACCTCCGGTGTAAGCAGAAAGGCCCGGGAACTAACCAGAAAACGGAGGTCCCCGCGTTTGCAGGTGATTCGTCCTGCGGGGTTTGGGACAGACCCGGATCTCTATAGCCCCATTTCCATAACAGAGCGCGAGGCCCTCTTTGGGACGCGCAAGCTGGTCAACATCCCCGAGGGTTTTAAGAAAAGGACCTTCTTCTTGACCATACCCGCAGGTATATCACAGGGAAGCACCCTTCGCCTGAAGGGGATGGGACGGCGGACCGCAGAAGGTTTGCGAGGGGATCTTTACCTCAAGGTAGAGATAAAGGGGTAGGCCATTAAGAATGAGGTTCGTGCTTTTTGTGGCAGAAAATTTTCACTATATTCGCTAACTCGTCCGTATGAATGATTAAATCCGAATATCGAATGTCGAAATCTGTACTGTTTTCAAGGCGTAAGCCGCAAACAAATTCGAATATCAAATGACCAAATGTTTAAAACTTAAAGGAATGATCTGGTGGATTGTCTGGCAAGAAATGAATCTCCATCGGCCTCTGAACAGTTTTGAATTTTGAATTTCTGTCATTCGATATTGTTTCGAGTTTCGTGCTTCGGATTTCGAATTTATGCCCCTTAGAACCTGTTTGGTTCCGGCTTGTCCGGGTTAGGGATTCTGATACGGGCTTGCCTATTTGGCCGGAACCTGATATTCTGGGAACGCAAATTGAAGATTGAATATTGTTTTCAATCATCAATCATCAATCATCAATCATCAATCGTCAATCATCAATCATCAATCGTCAATCATCAATCATCAATCATCAATCATCAATCATCAATCATCAATCATCAAAGGAGGGGCAGATGAGTCCGAGAGCATTGGAAACCTTGCTGGGTGAACTTGAAGGTTCTGTGACTGTGGCAGATGATGGAAAGGTGACGGTTACGGATGAAGAGAAACTGCGCGGTGCGCCCGTAGACACGCTGGCCAAAAAAGCGGTGTTCGGCGACACCGGGCAGCAGGCTGCCGCGAGGTGGCTCCTGTGGGAGTTGGGACAGGTACTGGCGATTTATCCGGCATCTATCCATGAACTTTATATGGCACGGGGGCGTGGTGAGGCACCTCTCAATTTTACGGTGCCTGCCATCAATCTGCGCGCCATGGCCTATGATAGTGCCCGGGCTGTCTTCAGGGGCGCACTTCCCCGCCGGGTGGGGGCCCTGATCTTTGAGATTGCTCGTTCTGAGATCGGCTACACCGACCAGCGACCGGCCGAATACCTCAGTGTGGTGATGGCAGCGGCCATCAAAGAAGGATACCGGGGGCCCCTGTTTGTTCAGGGAGACCACTTTCAGGTCAATACGAAAAAGTTCAAGACCGATCCGGATGCTGAGCTTCAGGCCGTGTCCGATCTTGCAGACGAAGCCATAAGGGCTGGTTTCTACAATATTGATATCGATACGTCTACATTGGTGGATCTAAGCTATCCCACAGTGGACGAGCAGCAGCGAAACAACTACGAGGTATGTGCCAGGCTGACGAACTTTATTCGGGAGCGAGAACCACAGGGGATTACCATCTCTGTCGGCGGCGAAATCGGCGAGATTGGCGAAAAGAACAGTGATGAGACCGAATTGCGTGCCTACATGGACGGTTACAACAGAACCCTGCCCAAAGGGATGGTTGGGCTCTCTAAGATCAGTATCCAGACCGGGACTTCCCATGGCGGTGTCCCCCTGCCTGATGGGACTCTTGCCCAGGTGAAGATCGATTTCAATGTGATCAAGGAATTGTCAAGGGTGGCCCGCGAAGCTTATGGCATGGGCGGGGCAGTCCAGCATGGTGCATCCACGCTCCCGGACGAGGCATTCAACCAGTTTGTTCAGAACGAGGCCGCAGAGGTGCATCTGGCTACCGGGTTTCAGAATATCGTATATGACCATGAGGCGATGCCAAAAGAACTTCGCGAGCGCATTTACGAACACATCAGCACAGCCCATGCCAATGAGCGAAAAGAGGGCCAGACAGAAGAGCAATTTATATATAAGACTCGCAAGAAGGGTCTTGGTCCCTTTAAAGAAGACCTCTGGGGGTTATCAGAAGCTGTGCGAGGTGCCATTCGAACCAGCCTGGAAGAAAAATTCGGTTTCCTGTTCGACCAGCTCAATGTGGGGGATACCATGGAGCTGGCCACTCGCTATGCACCGCCTGTGGAGATCCACAAAACCTTGGCCGATTATGGAGGCACGGCAGCCAAAGCGGAAGACACCTCGGAACTGGCTGATTGATCTTGTGAATGCGGATTGCGGAATGAAAGGGCAGAGCGCAGAGCGCATAGAGCATAGAACAAAAAACGCTATGCGCTTTGCGGAATGAAAACCGATAACGAGCATCCAGCATCCAGCACCCATTACCTAATACCCAGTACCCAATGAACAATCATCAATCGACAATCGACAATCGACAATGTTAGCTGCAAGTGCCTGTCTTCTGGGATATTGCTGCCGCTATGATGGCAGAACTAGCCCCAGTAAAACCCTAATGAACCGGGCTGCCAAGGAAGCCGTGCTTCCCATATGCCCGGAAGAACTCGGAGGCCTTCCGACCCCGAGAACTCCTTGTGAGCTCAGTGGTGGCAACGGCTTCGATGTGCTGGAGGGCCGCGCCGGGGTCGTGGACCGTGAGGGCAACGATGTGACCCGGGCCTTTCTGAGAGGCGCTTTTGCAGCCCTGAAACGGATCAGGGAAAACAACATTCAATTCTGCTTTCTAAAGGACAAAAGCCCTTCGTGAGGTATTGGGAGTCGATCAGGGGATCGGCGACCTATTGGGGTGACAGCAGCACTCTTTATTCGGGAAGGGATCGAAGTAGAAGAAGTGATAGCTACAGCAATAGATAAGGCTTGTAAACAGAGTCAAGATCCTACGTGAAACCTGCTCGCGCTCCTATATTCCCCTCAGGCATTAAGCACCTCCTGAACCTTGCGGGCCAAAGCTTTTGGTGACATAGGTTTTTGAATGAAATATACCTCTGAATCCAAAATTCCATGGTGAACAATTGCATCGTCTGTGTAACCTGACATAAAAAGAACTCTCATATCGGGCCTGAACGCTTTTAACCGATCAGCCAGCTCGCGACCGCTCATTCCCGGCATCACTACATCGGTTACCATGAGATGAATCCGATCTTTATAATGAGCACTCAGATTCATCGCTTCTTCACCATCCTGGGCCTCAAGCACAGTATATCCATATTGTTTGAGAACTCTTCCAAGTAAGTTTCTCACGTATTGCTCATCTTCAACCAAAAGGACCGTTTCAGATCCCTTTAGTTGCTCGGAAGAAACCTGTTTTTCCTTTTTTGAGACCGCTTCCTCCTGTACAACAGGCATGTAAATCTTGAATGCTGTACCCTTTCCAGTTTCACTATAAACCCAGATATATCCATCACTCTGTTTAACGATTCCATAAACTGTCGCCAACCCCAAGCCCGTCCCTTTCCCTTTTTCCTTTGTCGTAAAGAACGGTTCAAAGATATTGTCCTGCGTTTCTTTGTCCATCCCGATGCCGGTATCGCTGACGGAAAGCATCACGTAAGGCCCGGGCTCCAACTTAACATCATGCTCGCGGACATATGATTCATCCAGATCCACATCGGCTGTCTCAATAGTGAGTTTTCCGCCCCGGGGCATGGCATCCCTGGCGTTAACGGCTAGATTTATAATCACCTGTTGCATCTGTGCCTGATCAGCTTTTATCTTTCCTAACTTAGGGGTCAAAAATGTATCCAATCGCACGTCCTCACCGATCAGGCGTTGAAGCATCTTTTTCAGGTCGGTAATTTCCTCATTGAGATCAAAAACTTCCAGTTCAAAAACCTGTTTGCGGCTGAATGCAAGAAGCTGTCGCGTCAAAGAAGCGGCACTATTTCCAGCTTTAATGATTTCCGCCAAAAATTTTCGTAAAGGATCGTTATCAGAAAGATCCTCAAACATGAGTTCGCTATAACCTATAATAGTTGTCAGTAAATTGTTGAAATCATGAGCAATTCCGCCAGACAGCCTGCCGATCGCCTCCATTTTTTGAGCTTGAATTAACTGCGATTCAAGTTTCTTTCTTTCCGTTATGTCTATGACGAATCCTCTCAAACCAACAACTTTTCCTTCACGTAATATGGCAGTTGAATGGAACAAGGCGGGAAACGTGCTACCGTCTTTTCTCAATGCGGTAACCTCCTGAAGACCGGCATTTTCTCCTCTCAATATTTTCTGCATATTTTTCATGGCTCTATCTCGACCCTCGGGAATAATCAAATCAAAGCCATTTAAACCCTGGTCGAAATCCTGTTGATTATATTGAAAGTCTTCGAATGCTTTATGATTCACAAATGTGAGATTGCCTCTTGCGTCCATTTCATAAATGGTTTCCGGTAATAATTCGGCTAACTCTCTGAATCGTTCCTCACTCTCCCGAAGCGCCTCCTTGGTTTGTGCGCGCGTAATAATTCTCCCCAACCGCTCGCAAATGGCGAAAATCAGGTCTCTCTCTTCCTTCAGGAAAGGCCCCTCATCGCCTTCCGGTTTTTCCACCAGGTAATAGACTTCCACAGTTCCGATTCGCTTATCATGCACAGTGATGTCGCTCGCCTGCTTCCAGACGGTTTCTCTGAAGTTTGCTGTTTTGTATTCTTGGCCTTTTAGGATGATGCGTACGCAGGTGATCTCCGGGTACTGCCATGATGAGGGGATAAGATCAACTGTCCCCTGAAGTACCTCCCCCAATGAAATACCCGGCTTCTCAACAAGACGAGAGATGCCGTAGAGACAATTCAGTTCCTTTACCCGCTTGCCAAGATCATACGTCCGCTTTCGCAATACTTCATTCGCCTTTTGAACATCGGTCACGTCCCGCACCGCCTCGATGACGTGAGTGACCTTTCCCTTCTCATCTTTCAAGGGTGAAAGAAGTGTATCCGCCCAAAACTTTGAGCCGTCAGCGAGCTGGTGCTCGTGAAGGCAATTACGCGACTCCCCGGTTTTGAAAACCTCACGGAGCAAGCATTCTTCTCCATGTCTGTCACATGGTTCATTATAGCCGTGTGAGACCTCAAAGCAATGACGCCCGATGACATCCTCATAATCTCTGACATTACGTGCGATTCCTGATGTAACCAAGAAAGTGTTATTGACATCTGTTATTCGATAATGAGGGTCAATGACCAGGATATCTTCATGCAAAGCGTAAAGCACTGAACGGTAGTAGCGCTCGCTCTTTCGCAGCGCTTCATCCGCCCGCTTGCGCCGGGTGATTTCTTTTTCCAGATCGAGTAATTTTTTTTCGAGTTTATTTATCAGCCGTTGACTATATTCCTTAAAGTAGATGTCCTCTTTTTCTACCGGCATTTCAGGAGAGGGCAGGAGGCCTTTTTTATGATTCTTTAATATGCCCTCTATTATCTCCATAAAGCGCTTGTGTTCCATCGGCTTCACAATGAACCGATCAGCGCCCAGGCTCAGAGCAAATTGCTCGTCCTTCTTGTCTGTGTAGGTCGCGGTGTAGAATACGAAAGGTATCTTTCTCAGCGTGTCGTCTCTCTTACACTCCCTGCACAGCTGGTAGCCGTCCATCTTGGGCATGAGAATGTCAGAGATTATCATGTCGAATGAGTCCGTTTTCAAGATCTCCAGTGCCTCTATCCCGTTCCTGGCAGTTGTTACTTCGTAGCCGCTCCCCTCCAGCCTGGCTTCAAGCAGCTCGAGGTTTACCTCCATGTCATCTACAATAAGGAGTTTCATCCCGTTAGACCTCCTTTTAAACGATTTCCAAGATAACGTTTACCCCGTTAGATACCCAATTCAGTGAAGAATATTTTCCCTTATATTCTTTCATAAAAATAATAATTCGACATTTTCTAATTCCAATTATCTAACGCGGAAACGCTGGGATCTCAGGCCCTACCTCCGTTATCTATCACCGCATGCCACCAGCCTTACTCCGGGTCCCCGCCAGGTGCTTATGCCCTTTACTTCCCTGGCTATGAGCCTTGGCGTGATCAAGCTTGTCAAATAATGCTGAAACAGTTCCGAGGTGTAGCCATGAGTATATTATGAACCAAGACCCCGTGTTCGTATATCGAAAAGACTGCCATAGCCTATACTTTGAAATCCTGCCCTTTTCCCATTATCACCTTATAGCATTTAACTGGTTCAATTTTATTCTTGACGTTAATTTCGCCCATTTCTTGAGTCCTGAAATCAGTTTGGGTTTGGGAAAATGTTTGTTCGCCAATAATTATTTCGCCACCCCCGGCTAATTCCTGAAGTCTTCCGGCAATGTTAACCGTATCCCCGATAACTGTATAGTCCATTCTATCCTTTGATCCAACGTTTCCAACAATAGTGGGGCCTGTATTGATCCCAATTCCGGCTTTAAATGTCTCTTTGCCCTCTTTGGCTCTTTTTTTCATCAATTTTTCAGTAGCATTCTGCATTTCTATGGCCGCATGAAAGGCGTCATCAGGGGCATAATTATCAGAAGGAATAAGTCCAAATACGGCCATAAGCTGGTCACCGACAAATTTGTCCAATATACCATTATTCCTAAAAACGATATCCACCATGACGCCAAAAAACTCATTAAGCATGGCGATAACTTCTTCAGCATCCATCGTTTCAGAAAGAGTAGTAAATGACCTGATGTCTGCAAAAAGAACGGTTATCTCCCTTCTTTCGTTATTGATGAACATCCCCTTCTTTGTATTTATAAGCTTTTCGACAAGGTGATCTCCCACATAACGGCTCAACCTGTTCTTTAATTCCTCTTCCTCCTTTGTCTTCTTATAGGACTGTGAAAGATCACTTGCGTAGCTCATGAGTTGTACTGACTGCTCTTTGAAATCCCTCTTAGTCTTCTGTAACTTTTCGAAAATGGTGTTAAAATGGGCAGCTATATCCTTCAACTCCTGATCAGCATCGATCTCGATGGGTTCGCTCTTTTTCCCAGCTTCAATATCATTTGTTTCTCTAGACAGTTTAACTAGTTGATCGGCAGCCTTTCTTAAAAGTGAAAAGCCTGTTAGGATAGAAAAGAGTGCTAAAACAGAAGAAAGGACAATCGTTTCGGTTGACTCAATTTTTTCGTATATAAACAGATGGATAACTAAAAGAAAAGGGATGATCCCTAATAAGACTAAAACCACCCAGGTCTTTCCAAGGAAACTGTTGGAAGTTTTATTTTTCAATTTTGTCATAAATGGATTAAAATTCCTCAGGCGGTTCTCTCGTCTCTTTCAAGATACAACAGGGTGTCAAGTTTAACGGCTATGCTTATCCCGCGACTTTTTTCACTAATACCGGAATTGTCGGCTGGATTTATCCGTACAACAGTTGCCTTTCCATTCATATATGATTTCACGTCATCTGTTCCGGGTAAATAAATAATCAGATCCAACAATTGCCCTGGAAAATATCTCCCGGCCTGTTGGGAGATAAACCTGGCTCCTCCTCCCGAGATATCCTGTAATACAGCCTTTTCATCAAACTTTTTCCCTTCATTGTCTTCGGCAGACACTTTCAGCACAAATTCCATTGGAAAACGATTAAAATCTCTTTTGTCGAGTTTATTGTTCATTTAAACATCTTCCACTGGATCTACTTCTGTTTTGACTTTTAAAATTTCATCTATATTCTCAAAGAATATCTCCACAATATCAGGGTCAAAATGATGTCCACGTTCTTTCTTGATAATATCGAGCGCAACCTTTACAGGAAAAGGATCTTTATAAAGGCGTTTAGAAGTAAGAGCATCAAAAACATCCACCAGGCCGACAATCCTGGCTGCCAGAGGAATAGTTACACCGGCGAGGCCCTGTGGATACCCCGTGCCATTCCATTTTTCGTGATGCGAGATGGCTATCTGCCCTGCAACCTTTAAAACTTCTGCTTTAGCATTTGTCAGGATTTTTGCCCCTATGGTGGTATGAGTCTTCATAAGATCGAATTCTTCATCTGTCAATTTACCCGGCTTCATCAAAATGCGATCCGGAATGCCAATTTTCCCAACGTCGTGCATAGGAGCGGCATATTGTATGTTTTGAACTTCCTTGGCCGGCATTCCAAGTTTTTCCGCGATCAAGACGCTGTATTGACTCATACGGGCAATATGAGCGCCGGTATCTTCATCCTTATATTCGGCGGCTATCACAAGCCGATGAATTGTGTCTAGATAGGCTTCTTGTAGTTCTTGATTGGCAGATTGTAACTCTACGAAGGTCTTGCTCAGGTCATCTGCATATCTCTCAAGTTGATGATTGGCAGCTTCAAGTTTTTTGCTTTTTTCTTTTTCGATTTTATATATTTCAGTAAGATCCTTTGCATATTTTTCTAATTGAGCCGAGTTAGAAAAATCTTTCGGAAGATTATTTATATCCATGTAACTGTCCCTCCAGGTTTTATGGATGATTTTGAAATGATCACCCTGAATTCCAGAAAATTTAACTATCCAAGAATCTCATCCACCTTCTTTATCAATTCCAAAGGACTGAAGGGCTTGGCAAAATAGTCGTCAGCACCGGCTTCAAAGCCCTCTTTTCTGTCAGCCTCCTGGCCCTTGGCCGTCAGCATGATTATGGTAATGCCTTTGGTTTCGGCATCATTCTTTACGATGCGGGTGGCCTCAAGCCCATCCATTGCTCCCGGCATCATGATGTCCATGATGATCAGATCAGGTTTTTGCGCCCTGGCAATTTCAATGGCCGTCTCTCCGCTTTCCGCCTGGAAGACCTGATAATCACCTGATCTAAGGGTCACCTCCACCAGCTCTCTAACCTCGATCTGGTCATCAACGATTAGTATCTTTTTCATCCTAGTGCTCCCCCTTTTCGATTTCGGAATGCGGAATGTTAACGCACCCCGCATTCATCAACCCCTTAACTTTAGGCACTTTAGCTCACTTTAGGCATTCTGGGCACTTAAACCGGTATCGTAAACCTAACAGTTGTCCCTTTCCCCGGCTCACTCTCCACCCAAACCTTGCCGCCATGGACCTCCACAATATACTTGACAATTGTCATGCCAAGGCCTGTTCCCTCAACGGCCGTGTCAGAAGCATCCGCTCTGTAGAACTTGTCAAATATCTTTTGAACCTGCTCCGGCGTCATCCCGATACCTTGATCAGCTACGCTGATCTCGATTGCGGATTGTGGATCGGTTTCAGATTCCGAATTCCCCACTCCGAATTCCGCACTCCGAACTACTTCTCCCTTCACACGGATTACGCCACCTTCAGGAGAATACTTGACCGCATTGCTGAGGATATTCTTTAAGACCTGCTCCATCTTTTCCTTATCTGCAAACAACTCCACAGGCTTATCCGGCAAAACCACCTCAATCTTGTGTTTTGGAGAGATCTCCTGAAAGTATGGGATTATATCTTTGATGGCATCTCCGGCGTCATACTTCACTTTGTCAAGAGCAAATCCCCGTCCTGATTCTATGCGAGAGATATCCAAAAGATCGTTAATAATCATTGCCAGACCCAATGCCTGTTTGTTGATATATGACAGGAACCTTCTCCTCTCTTCCTTGCTGAGATCTTCCCTTGTAATCAGTATTTCCGAAAACCCTTGAATCGATGTCAGTGGGGTCCTGAGTTCATGGGCCGCTGTGGAGAGAAACTCCGTCTTCATCCTGTCCACTTCACGGAGTTTGGTAATGTCGTTCAAGGTGGTGACGACCCCTATAAACTGCCCTGGTCTGCTTGTCAGGCAGGCGGTCTTGCCAATCAGCACTCTTGGTTCAGAGGTTATGGGGTCTTCTGTCTCTATTTCAAATTCATATCTTACCCTTTTTTCTTCACGGGTTTTGTATATCTTCTCTTGCATGCTCCTGTCACGGATACTCATATCGAGCTTTTTACCCAATGCTTTCTTAAGGCTGAAGCCCAGAAGCTGTTCTGCCGCAGGGTTGGCCATCATGACACGGTTTTTCGAATCTGTAACAAGAATGCCATCTGCCGTGTTCTGAAGGATTACATCCAGTTTTTCCTTCTCCCGGAACAGTTCTCTGGTAGCAAGCTTGACCTTGTCATCTAATTCCATATTAAGCCGTTTAAGCGCCTCCTCTACGTGCTTGCGCTGGGCGATTTCTATCTCTAGCCGAGCCATCTTGTCTTCCAGCTTTCTGGCCATTCTCTCATAATGACCTTTGAGGATCGTCGCTTCGTCTATCGTCGGCTCCTTAGGAACCGCAAGTTTTCCTGCTTTGTATGTCTGGATAACTTCATCTATTATCTCCGTAAATTCTCCCGGCTCCACCGGCTTCACAATGAATCGCTCGGCCCCAAGGCTCAGGGCGTATTCCTCGTCCTTGGGGTCTGTATAGGTGGCCGTATAAAAGACAAAGGGTATCATCTTCAATTTGGTATCTTTTTTCCACTCCTGGCAGAGTTTATAGCCGTCCATGACCGGCATGAGGATGTCGCTGATAATCAGCTCAGGAGGGTTGACTCTGGCCAACTGTAGGGCTATCCGTCCGTTTTCTGCGGCCACGACCTCATGTCCATGCCCCTTGAGCATGACTTCCAACATATAAAGCCCCTTTGGATCATCATCAACAATGAGGATTTTCATTTTACACCCCTATAGGATTTATGATTTATGATTGTTGATTTATGATTGCCTCTTGACGGGCTGTTGCCCAAACAAAAATTCCTTTGAGCGGTCATTAAAACGTTTTTTTGCTAATAAATCTTGGCGCAGCGGAAGATCAGCGATTTGAACTGTTTGAGCCCGAAGGGCGAGTTTTCAAATCGCCTGGAGCAAGCCTTAGATTTATCAAAAAACGTTTTAGACCAAGCGAAAAGGGATTTGGGCAACAGCCTGTCAAGGGCAGGCCCCAGTTTCATTACGGTACGCCCATTAATTGGAAAGAAGCGAAATACCGAAGAATGTTCCCTATTTCTCCCGGATACTACGACCTACATAAAGTCTCTATCCATTATGGTCTTGCGGCCATCACTTCTTGCCTTCTCGATTGCTTGACCACACAAATGGCGAATGGTATCAGACAATGCCGGCGCGACGCTGCCCGCCGTATTCATTCCAGACACCGAACGGATGTACTTCTTGAGCGTGGATACAACTACCAGTACTTCTTTTTCGCTATCAGAGTTGTTCATATTATCCCTCCATTTTCTATATTGTTAGTCAAAGTACCTAACGAGTCTGTAGGAAAAGTGTCAAATTAGCAATTTTGCCAAAACTTTTGGAATTTGGAGCTAACAATATCAATAGGTTCCAAATTACTACTTTCAAAAAATTTATGAAGCTTAACTTTTTTCACAGCCTCAACGACTGAGTTCACCTGCATTTTGGAGCGAAGCGAAAAAATGTCAGGTGCAACAATTTGTTAGATTCCCTTTTCTATTTTCATCGCTCAGAATTCCTCAAACCTCGCACAGAGGCAACATCGTCTGGAATAGTGTCTTGCCACCCTGATCTGGTATTTTCCCTTGAATCAAACCTTTGTATATATGGCTTGAT
>JAUWXF010000005.1 GCA_030616475.1 Desulfobacterales bacterium | reverse complement strand
GTCAATCTGCGGGATCGCTTGTGCAACGTACCGACGTACGTCTCCGCGCAATCCCTTGATTTCCTTGACCTTGCGAAAAATTACTCATTTCTGAATTGGAAACTGACGCCAGTGCCCAGTGTTGTGAGATTCATTTCTGGATGGGCACTACCTAATTTCGGGCAAAAACCTGAATTGGAAGTGCGGCCGGGCCGCGGCCATAAGATGCAGGTATACCGAGTACAAAGCTTCCCCTATAAGAATGCGTGGATTTTGTCAAGGGATTTGACAGTTACAATTTTTTGACGCTTCGCCTCGCCTCCGGCCCGTAGGGCCTACGCCCCGGAGGGCTAAGAACTTTTTGCAAGAATGGCCAAAATGGAGTCGTCAAAGGGTTTTGAAACAGCTTCCAAGCAAAGCTGATGTTGACAGGTCTATTCCAGCCTGTTAAGTCAGAATGAAATCGAGGGCATCCTTCATTTTCGCCATAAAGTAGTTTACACCTATTGACCAGTGTTCAGGTTTCAGACCCGCCTGCCAACGCCTGAGACAGCATTCAGCTTATATGCCGGCATGTCTGGCAATGGCGGGCAGGTGTTCAGGTTTCAGGTCTTGCTTTTTCAGTTTCTGACACCTGACACCAAAAAGTAGGAACAAAAGAACTTATCTCTTGGCGCCCGCATCCTTGATAAGTGTAAACCGAGGAATGAAGGATGCCAAGATCTGTTACAAGTCAAAGATGGCTGTTACAGGAAAGTGGTCTGAAGGGTAGATCCCGTCTACCGGCCCTTGCAGGACCTCACACGCTTCAAGGCGGAGAGGTCCCCTGTACAGGACCCAGTCAATGTAACCGCCAGCAGGTTCCCCGGTAAATCGATGGAATGTGCTGGGATAGGGCATCATAAAGGTCTCATCAAAATCCAGGCCATTTTCTCCATTGACCTCTTTTCCCGTCAGCCATTGATAGCAAAGGCTTTCGGGTGTGGCGTTAAAATCGCCCATAAGAACGGTTGGAATCTCCTCACCATATGACGCAAGTTGTTCTTTAATCACCCAGGCGGCTCCCATCTGGGCGGGAGTCTCAAAATCAAGGTGGGTGTCAATACAAATCAAGGGTTGGCTGTTGACATGGAAAAGCCCCATGGTGGCCTGTCTGGGATAGCGGCTTCCAAAAGACCTGCTCGGGATATGTGGTGTTTGACTCAAGAAGAAGTGGACATCATCTTTGCAAACAATCGGTTTTCGATAAAACAGGATATTATCCTGCCAGAACTTAGGAGCAGGGTGCCGTCTCCCTATGTAGCTATATTCAGATAGGTTCTTGGCCAGGAAATCGATCTGGAAATGATTGGCTTCCTGAGTGGCAATCAAATCAGGACTTTGTTTCTTAAAAAGCTTTACCACGCTTTCTTTGCGATAGTCCCACGCATTGGGCCCATCGTCAGCAAGACCAAACCGCAGATTAAGGGACAGCACCGACAGTCTCTTCATTGTTCGACCCAAGGATCTGGCTGAAATAATTACGTAGGCGTTCACAGGTTCAGAGTTCACCGTCTTTTGATTGTCGATTTACGATTTACGATTGTCGATTGTTTTTTCATTGTTCAATCTTCAATCTTCAATCATCAATGTTAACCCTGAACCCCTGAACGGTTACATAATTACTTAGCATACAGCAAAGGGAGGTGTTTTTCAATGTCGAAATGTGTTGCTTCGAAGTTCTCAAAGGTTATATCCCTGAAATGGAGTCCCTCTTCGCGCTGAACAATTTCGAAGATCTCCAGGTAGTTCAGCAAAATCCTTTCTTCCCACTTCAGGCCAAGCCGATCTGCCAAATTGCGTATGTGAGATTTCTGTCCCTCAATTTCCAGGAACAGACCGTAGGGCATTGTATCGATAAGGAGATTCGTGTCATTAAGAAGAAAGGTCTCCCGCCATTTCTCATAGGCCTGCTCCGGGTGAAACCCCAGACCCTCTAAAATAGAGTGGCAGGCATGAAAATCACCCACTTCTACCTCCAGCTCTCGGTGTACCTTAAATTGAGTATCAGGGCGGGAGAGACTTGACTTAAAGGTCAGCCGGATTCGATCATCTTTTCGGAGCCTCAAGAGAATGCCTTGTTTTTTGAGACTCTTTGATGCATCTTCAAACCTGACATTGGTTTCAAACACTCGGCCAGAGTGGGTGGCGCCCATAGCGAGCATGCGGTCTCGTACGGGCTTAATCTCGGGCAGATGAAACTTCACCTCAATCTCGAGGGGACCGTGCAACATCTCGTGGTCTTTACAAGTTGATTGTATAGGAATTTCCTTTTTTCGAGCGGTGAAGCCGCGTTACATAAAATCGCGAAGCGATTTTATAACTCTTGCAATGTATTGGAAATAGGGTAAAATGTCAAACAATTTGTAATTAGGTCGGCATGGTCAGGACCTGTTCGCTTGTCATTTTTTCTCTTGACACGGATCCGCGTTCGAAATTAAAGTAAAGGCTTTTAAAAGTCAGAGGCATCCGGAAAGATAGAATCATGAAAACGTATAGTGCAAAACCAACAGAAGTAGAGAGAAAGTGGTACCTTGTCGATGCCAGCGAGTGCATCCTGGGTAGACTGGCGAGTTTTGTTGCCACCCGCCTACGGGGAAAGCATAAGCCCATTTATACACCGCACGTTGACACTGGCGACCACATCATTGTGATAAACGCTAACAAGGTTGCCTTGACTGGCAAGAAATGGAATGAAAAGCTCTATTATCGCCACAGCGGTTATGTGGGGGGGCTTAAATCAATGACCGCCAAGCAGCTCTTGCAAAAGCGTCCTGAGGATCTAGTGATTCGTGCGGTTAGGGGGATGCTTCCCAAGAATAGACTCGGGCGTAAGATGTTGAAAAAACTAAAGGTTTATGCTGGACCCGAACACCCGCATGTGGCACAGCAACCTGAAAGACTGCAACCTTAACTGTATTGGAGTGTCTCATGGCAGAAGCTTATTACGGTACTGGAAAAAGGAAGACCTCTGTGGCCAGAACGTGGCTTAAGCCCGGAAAAGGTATCATCACCATTAACAATCGAACCATCGAAGACTATTTTGGCAGGGAGACTGCCAAAGTGGTCGTAGAACAGCCCTTTGTCCTGACAGATACCTATGGTAGCTTTGACGTGAAAGTCAATGTCACCGGTGGTGGTGTTTCCGGACAGGCAGCTGCCATTCGGCATGGTATTACGAAGGCTTTGCTTCAGTTCAATCCAGAGTTCAGGCCAATACTGAAGAAGGCAGGCCTTGTTACATGTGATGCCAGGATAAAAGAGAGGAAGAAATACGGGCAAAAAGGCGCACGTGCTCGTTTCCAGTATTCAAAGCGATAGGTGGCTGCTCAGTGTAAACACAACAAACACTTGAAAAGGGGGTGAATTGATTATGGCCAAAGAAGAAGCCATCGAGGTTAAGGGCAAGGTCATTCAGAACATGTCGCATGGCACCTATAAGGTGGAGTTGGAGAATAAGCATCAGATACTGGCCCACCCCTGTGGAAAGATGCGGAAGTACTCTATCAAAATCCTGCCTGGAGATCTTGTAACTGTAGAGCTCTCACCGTATGACTTGTCCCGGGGGAGAATTACATATCGATTTAAGTAATGGACACGAGGGATAACTCTTGGCCATAACCTTGCTTGCCTGTTTTGCTCCCATCTTCAATGCTCTTTTCCTGTTCGCAGTTATGCCCCCACTGTAAGACCTACCCTAAAAATTTGATTTGACAAAGGAAATTCCTTACCATATCTTCATACTTTACAAAAAGCCTCTCAAGACCCTCAACGCTTTTTGGTTAAGTCGCTAAGTCGGTAACCACTCAACCAATAAACCACTATAGGGCATTTTAGCTCGTGCCCATCCATAAATGGGTCTTCGGATGATGGGCACCAACACCAGTTTCCAATTCAGAAATGAGTAATTTTTCGCAAGGTCAAGGAAATCAAGGGATTGCGCGGAGACGTACGTCGGTACGTCGCACAAGCGATCCCGTAGATTGACGCCGAGATTGCGAAAAATGGCCATTTCTGGATGGAAACTAGCTCACTTCTCCTGGAGGAAACATGCTTAAGGCGGCAGTTATTGGTGGAACTGGTTATGCAGGCGTGGAATTGGTAAGAATCTTGTTAGGCCATCCCCATGCAGAACTGACGATAATTACCTCTCGCCAGTATGCTGGACGACCCTTTTCCGACATCTATCCTGCCATGGCCGGGATTGTGAATCTGACCTGCCAGGCCTTTTCAGAAGAGGCTGTATCCGAGGCGGCCGAGGTCATATTTACAGCTCTTCCGCACAAGGCGTCCATGGGGGTTGTGCCCGGACTCATTGATCGAGGGAAAAGGGTCATTGACCTGAGCGCGGATTTTAGGTTCAAGGATCCTGCCCTGTATGAGGCGTGGTATGAGCCCCATCAGGCCAAGGATTTGCTCAAAACTGCGGTCTACGGCCTGCCTGAGATCTATCTTGACGATATTCAAAAGGCCTCTCTGGTTGGGAACCCGGGCTGTTATCCCACAAGCGTCCTTCTCCCTTTGCTGCCACTAATCAAGGCACCGTTTGTTGACGCTGACAGCATTGTTGCGGACTCAAAGTCGGGTACAAGCGGCGCAGGACGTTTAGTGAGCCTGGCGACTCACTTCTGTGAAGTCAATGAGGGTTTTAAGGCATACAAAGTGGCCGAGCACCGCCATAACCCAGAGATGGACGAGGTTTTGAGCCTCTTTGCAGGGCGCACTATCCACCTGACTTTCACGCCGCACCTGGTACCAATGACAAGGGGGATGCTAACTACGATTTACGTTGGTTTGAAGGAGGATGTCTCGACCCGGGATGTGGCTTCGTACCTTGATTCCTTTTATGCGGACAAGCCCTTTGTCCGGATTTGTCCGAGGGGCAGATTCCCGAACACCATGTACGTAAGAGGCACCAACTACTGCGATATAGGGTTTCAGGTGGCCGAGCAGACCAAACGCCTGGTACTGATCTCAGCGATCGACAACCTGGTCAAAGGGGCCTCTGGTCAGGCTGTCCAGAATATGAATATCATGCTCGGACTTCCCGAGACAGCAGGCCTGGATCAGATACCGTTTCCTCTTTAGATCACTCTAGGTTCTCGATTCTATTGCGGAATTTCAAACTTCTTATCGAATACGACGGCACGGCCTATCATGGCTGGCAGCGCCAGAGCAATACACATACGATCCAGGGGACAATAGAGGATGCGCTGAGGACGATTACAGGACAGTCCGTCACGCTGATCGGCTCTGGACGAACCGATGCCGGGGTGCATGCCACGGGCCAGGTGGCGAACTTTTGCCTGGAGACGAGACTCACGCCTGATGTCTTTGCAAAAGGCCTGAACAGCCTCCTTCCTCCAGATATCGTAATCAAAGATTGTGCAGCGGTTGGTGAGACGTTTCATGCTCGATACGATGCTCAGAGCAAGGTCTACGAATACCGTATCTTGAATCGGCCGACTCCGGCTGCCCTCTTTAGGCAGTACGCGTGGCACATCAGAACCCCCCTTGACTTCGAGGCAATCAGGACAGCCATGCTTTGCCTGAGGGGCCAGCACGACTTTTCGGCCTTTGAGGCAGCCGGTAGCCCCCGATCGCATGCTGTTCGGACTGTAACAGACGTAAGCCTGACTGGAAGGGATGAGGATGGTTATGTGGTTTTCAATATTGAGGCCGAGGGGTTCCTGCGGCACATGGTACGAAACATTGTGGGAACTCTTGTTGATGTTGGACTTGAGAAAATCTCGCCAGAAGAGTTTCGGAATATCTTAATCTCAAAGGACCGCAGACAAGCCGGGATAACAGCCCCTGCCCGCGGGCTGTTCTTAAGGGAAGTGAAGTACGAATACCGTTAGGCACTTAGCGCCACAACATCGACAAAAGATTGTCTATGTGACGCAACCTTAACCCTGGCCCAGACCTGTGTTTTGAACTGCTGAAAATTACAAAGCCCCGATGTTGTAATATTAGACCCCTGCACTGTATTGCATACATGTCGCACCCCTGGCCCAGACCCTGGCCCAGACCGGGTTTTTCACTCTGTGGCATTCTCCATCTTCTGTCGCGCCAGGGCGGGCCGGGGTTTTATCCACTGGGCATGGTCCAACTTCTGTCGCGCCAGGGCGGGCAGGGCGGGCTTTAGGCACTTTAGTTCACTTTAGGCACTTGTTTGAGTTAAGTCTAACTCTATTTTACAAGACTCAAACCATTCGTGTTTGCTTCCGGCTTGTCCGGGTTAGGACCTTCCTAATAACAATGAAGGATCAATCTTCCAAAAAATATTCAATTTTCAACATCTTAATAACCAACGAACATACCATTATGGTCGGACTGGCTGCTATCGTGGGGCTGGCCGGTGGTTTTGGAGCGATTGGTTTTCGGTATCTTATAAGGGTTTTTCAGACAGTTTCTTATGGGTCTGATGGCAATTTGCTTGAGCTGGCTTGGTCTACACCATGGTATTTCAGGATATTGATTCCCGCTCTTGGTGGTTTGGTGGTTGGTCCCGTTGTCTATTTCCTGGCCAGAGAGGCCAAAGGGCATGGTGTTCCAGAGGTCATGGAAGCTGTTACCCTGAGAAGCGGCATGATTAGAAAACGGGTCGTTCTTGTCAAGTCTCTGGTGTCTGCCATCTGTATCGGCACCGGGGGTTCCGTTGGAAGGGAAGGACCGATTGTTCAAATTGGATCCGCTATTGGTTCGGGCCTAGGCCAGGTGCTTAGGATTTCAGCTGATCGCATCAGGATCCTGGTGGGCTGTGGGGCCGCAGCCGGTATTGCCGCGACCTTCAATGCCCCCATAGCCGGTTCCATGTTCGCCCTTGAGATCATCCTCGGTGATTTTGGCATAGCCACATTTACCCCCATTGTTATCTCCTCTGTTGCAGCCACGGCTGTTTCGCGCCATTTCCTCGGGGATTCTCCGGCATTTATCGTCCCTGCCTACGAACTAGTCAGCGCATGGGAACTTCCCCTGTATGTGATCCTGGGTCTTTTCTGTGCCTTAGTTGCCGTGACTTTTACCACCCTGCTTTATCGAGCAGAAGACATGTTCGACAGCCTAAAAATCCCCGACTATCTGAAGGCTATGCTGGGGGGATTGATGCTCGGTTCTATGGGACTTCTTTTCCCCCATATTTTGGGTGTAGGTTATCCGGCCATTGATCTCTCTCTTATGCAGAAGCTTTCTTGGTGGGTTATGTTCCTTTTAGTCGTATTTAAAATCCTATCCACATCCATCACCATTGGTTCAGGAGGGTCTGGCGGCATCTTTGCCCCTTCACTTTTCCTGGGGGCCATGGCAGGGGGATTTTTCGGGACGGCGGTTCACCATATCTTTCCTGGAGTGACAGCCCCTCCCGCGGCCTATAGTATAGTAGGTATGGGAGCAGTGGTGAGCGGGACAACTCATGGACCCTTAAGCGCAATATTGATTCTCTTTGAGATGACCGGTGACTACAAGATTATCCTTCCCCTTATGATCGCCTGTATCATAGGCTCCTTGGCAAGTGGCCAGTTATTAAAGGACTCTATTTATACCTTAAAGCTGGCAAGGAGGGGGGTAAACATTAAGGCAGGAAAAGAGGTGAATGTTTTAAAGTCAATATCTGTTAAGGATGTCATGAATCCTGAAGTTGAAACCATACCTGAGAATATAACCTTAAGAAAACTAGCGGAAAAGATGTCTAAAAGCAAGAATAACAGCTTTCCTCTTGTGGATGAGAAGGGTAATTTGACAGGTATTCTTTCATTTTTTGATTATCGTGATGTAGTCTTTGATGAGAATCTGAAAGATCTGGTGGTGGCCAAAGAGATAGCCACTACGAATGTGGTTACAGTGTCACTTGATGACAATCTTTACAATGCTATGGAAAAAATCACCTTAAAGGATTTTTCTATCCTACCCGTTGTCTCCCCAAGTACCCCATCCGAATTGTTAGGAGTGTTGACCCGCAGGGACATCATTGGCGCATATAACAAGGCCGTGATCAAAAAGTCCATCGTTCATGGTTAGATCCTAAAATTGGTGGGACCTTTTCTTTTTCAAAGGAATTGCCTTTTGATTCAGTCTTTGGTACTGGATGTTTCGTTAAACAAATAGATTCGAGGGAGACCATCATGCTTGTGTCCCAACGAATAAGAGCTATCAAGCCCTCTCCTACTCTGGCCATAAACGCAAAGGCCGTCTCCATGAGACAGGCAGGTGTGGATGTGATCAGCTTCGGTGTTGGAGAGCCCGATTTTGATACCCCAAAACACATCAGGGATGAGGCCGTGCGGGCCATGGAGGAGGGGTTTACACGATACACGGCCGTGAGTGGTATTCCTGAGCTCAAAGATGCTATCATAGAAAAATTCCGGCGCGACAACAACCTCAGTTATGAACGTGACGAGGTAATGGTTTCCTGCGGAGGAAAACATGTTCTCTACAACCTGGCTCAGGCATTGTTAAACCCGGGCGATGAGGTGGTAATCCCGGCCCCCTACTGGGTATCCTATCCACCGGTTGTGACTCTTGCCGGTGCTGATCCTGTGATTGTCGGAACAGTGGAAGCAGACGATTTCAAGTTGTCGACCGAGTCTCTTGAGACGGCCATTACGCCTCGAACAAAACTGTTGATTCTCAACAGCCCTTCCAACCCGACCGGTTCGGTCTACACCGAATCCGAGTTAGAGGCCTTGGCCGAGGTGATCCTAAAATATGATATCTGGGTAGTTTCAGATGAGATGTATGAAAAACTGATCTTTGACGATAGACCCTTTTGCAGTATTGCCCAGGTGAGTGAGGAGGTAAAATCCAAGACCTTTGTTGTAAATGGACTATCCAAGACCTATGCCATGACGGGCTGGCGCATCGGATATGCGGCCGGAGCGCGTGAAATCATTGCAGGGATGACAAAGATCCAGAGCCAGAGTACCTCAAACCCCAATTCCATCGCTCAGAAGGCTGCGGTTGCGGCCCTGAACGGACCACAGGATTCCATCCAGGCCATGCTCCGGGCCTTTGACCAGCGGCGAATATACCTGTTACAGCGATTGAATGCTATTACTGGGGTCCGTTGCAATTTGCCTGGGGGGGCCTTCTATGCATTTCCCAATTTCAGCTATTATTTCAATGCAAAGACGGAAGGGACAACCATAAAAAATTCCACCGACCTTTGTGAGTATCTTTTAACCGAAGCCCGTGTGGCCCTGGTACCAGGAATAGCCTTTGGTGATGACAATTTTGTAAGATTCTCCTATGCAACAGATCTTGAAACGATAAAGGAGGGGCTCGATAGGATAGAGGGTGCTCTTGGCAAGCTGGTTTAGTCAGTGGTCAGTGGCCAGTGATCAGTGAGGAATGACCATTGACTGATCACTGGCCACTGATCACTGACCACTGCACTTGAAACCTAGCGGCCCCTTCTCTTGGACGCCTTGAGCGGATTGATCTTGGTATTCTTGATCTGGGTTTCCTTTGTAACATGGGTGGCAAAGTTGCAATCGCCATTTTTCCACTTGACCGAAGGATCCGGACATGCCGTGCAATACCACCCGGAAGAAAACTCTGAAGCGCGGTTACATCCATTGCATTCCTCCACGGTCGGGTGACAACCCCCGCCATTAAAAGAACAACCTTTCTTGGTCATAAAGATGCACTCCAAGCCCTGCTTTACGCTTGTACAAACCATCGGAATCACCCCCTTTCCACCTGGTGCCATTTGATAATTTTGCTAATCCGAAGCAAAAACCTCGGAGTTCTTATCAACCCGTTTTGGGCTTGTCAACAAGATTTTGGACACCTCTAGTGCCCCGTCTCATAAATTCAGTATTCTATATTGGCAAGATGAAACACCGCCAAAATGGTTATATTTAATAGATTTATCAGAGTCGGGGAAAACCGAAATTCGAATATCGAAATTCGAAACAAATTCGAATGACAAAAATTCAAATTTCAAAAATATCATAAAATCTAAGCAGTGATCTGCATTTGTTTTGGATTTTTGACATTCGGATTTTGGTATTGTTTCGGATTTCGATATTCGGATTTATTGAAAAAGCTTGTCGATATTGTTGGGCATGTTGAATTGCCAAAATAATGTACAAAACTCTTGGGACACAGCACTAGCAACACTAATCCACCAGGACGGCCTTGCTCATTGAAAAACCCCTCATTTGTGAATTGAAAACTTATTGAGTGGCCAGGTTTTTGCATAGCATCCATGGATGGGCCGTGGCTAAGACGGAAGCTCATGTTGTGTTTGGGGAACATTCATGATAGATTGAAATTCAGGCTTCGCCCTCTCCGAGCTGTAGGCCTTCGGCTCGGAGAGCCTACGCCTCGGAGATCTCTACGAGCCGGAAGCCAATTTGATACTGATCTCTGGATACTGGATACTGGTTGTTGGATTGTTGAAAGTTTACGCTCGAAACTTGATAATATAGGAATTTCCTTTTTTTCAGCGGCGAAGCCGCGTTACATAAAATCGCGAAGCGATTTTATAACTTGATTCTGGGTACTGGTTTGGCGCAGGGTTGCGCCTGACGGCTTGAAAACATTACACTTCGTGTCTCGATCCTGGATAGAAGATTCCAGGTACTGCGTTGTAAATAGGGGCCTTAGATTAGTGATTTCGGAGATATCAATCATTAAGAATCCAGCATCGAGAATCCAGCATCGAGCATCGGGGTACTCGCAATCCGTATTAAATTCAAATAGTCAATCTTCAATCGAAAATCGTCAATCATAGGGTGAGGTGAGCTATGCCGGTCTTTATATGGCAAGGAGAAGACAAGAAGGGGACAACCCAGAAGGGTGAAATAGAGGCCCCTAATGAGAGTGCAGTGCGTGCTCAACTGGGTCGCATGCAGATAAAACCCACGAAGATAAAGAACAAGCCGAAAGATCTATTTGAAAATGTCTCCTTCTTGCAGCCCAAGGTGTCATCAACCGATGTGGTGGTGTTTGCAAGGCAATTTTCAACTATGATCGATGCCGGACTCCCGCTGATTCAGAGCCTTGATATTCTGTACTCCCAGCAAGAGAACAAGACCTTTAAGAAGACTTTGAAGGAGGTCAAGGAGTCTGTGGAACAAGGGTCAACCCTTGCAGATGCTTTAGGAAAATACCCAAACATATTTGACGAGCTGTTTGTTAACATGGTTGCAGCAGGTGAAGTGGGCGGCATCTTAGATACGATTTTGGATCGCCTTTGCGGTTACATGGAAAAGGCTATGAAACTTAAAAAACAGGTCAAGGGAGCCATGACCTACCCCATTATTGTCCTTATTATTGCCGTTTTGGTAATCGGTGTAATCCTGGTCTTTGTAATCCCGGTTTTTGAGAAGATGTTTGCTGACTTTGGGGGGGCTCTTCCAGTCCCAACCCAGATTGTGGTGGGCATGAGCAACTTTGTCAAAGGCAATATCCATTATATAATTGGCGCAGTGGTGGTTTTTGTTTTTGCATTCAAGCGGTTTTATTCCGCTGAAAAGGGACGTGTGTTGGTGGACGACATTATGCTCAAGCTGCCTGTCTTCGGCCCCCTCTTGCGCAAGGTCGCCGTGGCCAAGTTTACGCGGACCATGGGCACCATGATTAGCAGCGGGGTGCCCATCCTGGAGGCACTGGACATTGTGGCAAAGACAGCAGGCAACAAGACCGTTGAGGCGGCAATCTACAAAGTCCAGTCGGCTATCACCGAGGGGCGCACGATGGCAGACCCCCTGAGTGAGAGCGGGGTGTTTCCCTCTATGGTGTGTCAGATGGTGGCAGTTGGAGAATCTACAGGGGCTTTGGATGCCATGCTGGAAAAGATAGCCGATTTTTACGATGATGAGGTAGATGCTGCTGTCGGGAATCTGACCGCCATGATTGAGCCGTTTATGATGGTCTTTTTGGGTGTTACCATCGGTGGGCTGGTTGTTTCCATGTATTTGCCTATCTTCAAGATGGCAGGCATGGTTGGCGGATAGGGCATGTGCCATATCCAGGAACCAAAATCTTTTTCTGAAAGTGTATAAGGCACAAATTTCACACGAATACTTGTCTGGAAGACTCCAGTGGTTGATGCTTTTGCGACTCGTATTTGTCACTGTTCTTCTCGGCTCAAGCATCCTGGTCCAATTCAAGGATCGTGAATCCCTCATCGCCCCCCCTCTCCTGGTGCTTTATGGCCTGATTGCAACTGTCTATATCCTCACCTTTATATACATCATAGTCTTTAAACGACTGGGGCCCAGTCTCAGATTTGCCTATGTCCAAATCGGGCTGGACACCCTGTTTGTCACTTTTCTGATCTATGTGACCGGCAGCATTGCCAGTGTCTTCTCCTTCCTTTACCTGGTGGTTGTTGTTTACGCCAGTATTCTTCTATACAAAAGGGGGAGCCTGATTATGGCGACCCTTTGCAGCATACAGTATGGAGTCATGATAGATCTGGAATACTACGGTATTTTGAAGCCGTTTGATACCGAGGCCGGCCTGACTATACAGGGATACGAGGAGTCCTATGTGCTTTATAAGATCATTATGACTATGGTGGCCTGCTTCCTCGTTGCCTTTTTGAGCAGCTTGCTTGCACAACAGACCCTCAGGACGGAGAAAGAGCTTAAGGCGAAACAAAAAGACCTGGAACAGTTGGAGGCCGTAAATGCCAGCATTGTACACAGTATGGATAGCGGGCTTCTTACATTGACCTCCGCCGGCATAATAACCACCTTTAACCGAGCAGGTGAGATGATAACCGGGTTCAGTCGAGAAGAAGTGCTGGGGAGGCCCTTGTCAAGCATATTCCCCCATGTGGTTCAGCATGCGGCTTCATCAGACGCCCCCCTCAAAAAGAAACCATACCGTTATGATGTAGAGTTTAAAAAAAAGGACGGGACGGCCGGTTATTTGGGTTTTTCCATGTCTTCATTGAAAGAGCCTGATGGAAAGCATATAGGTAAGTTGCTAATTTTTCAAGATTTAACCGCGTTCAAAAACATGGAAGAGCATGTCAAGAGGGTGGAAAAGCTGGCCGCCATTGGAGAGATGGCCGCCGGCATTGCCCATGAAATAAAAAATCCGCTGGCATCCATGAGCGGCGCGACCCAATTGCTTAAGAAAGAGGCCACTAACACCCCTGTGGCCAGAAAACTAATGGATATCGTGCTAAGGGAAACCGACCGCCTCAACGTCTTGGCTAATGATTTCCTTTTGTTTGCACGTCCCGGTTCCGACAAAATAGAATCTGTGGAGCTTAGTTCAGCCATTGGCGACACTTTGGAGCTTTTCAGAAAAAATGGCATTTGCCAGAACAGGATCACCGTGGTCCAGGATCTTGCTCCTGAGGTGTGGACAGAGATGGACCCCAAGCATACACGCCAGGTCCTGTGGAACTTACTTTTGAATGCTGCTGAGGCTATTGATGGGACGGGAACCATACAAGTCTCCTCGAAGACAGCAGAAGATATGGTTCAGGTAACTGTGAAGGACGACGGCTGTGGCATGTCCGAAGAGACTATCAGCAAGATCTTTGACCCTTTTTTTACTACCAAGGCCCATGGAACCGGCTTGGGACTCTCTATTGTCTACAGGCTTCTGGAACCTTACAATGGACGACTGGACGTTCAAAGTCGACAGGGCCAAGGGAGTACCTTCACCCTATACCTCAACAGGATAGACCCACCGGGCCTTTTATCTTGACACCTCCAGGCAAATACGTTAGCTCAATCGCAAATCATTGAAGATTGAAGATTGTCGATTGATTGGGGAAACAAATCGGACACGAAGTGAAGCTTTGCGCTAAATCTTGAATCACAAACCGATCCCTGATTTGAGCTTGCCATACCTTGGATGTGTTACATCTGGCATCGGGTATCTGGTATCATCATACTCTATGTTCGATTCGCGAATAACGAATAACGAATAACGAATCTATCACTATGGACGAAACGAGTGAAGTAATCCGCCAGCGACGTGAGAAGGCAAGGGCGTTGGCTGATCAGGATATCGAGCTTTATCCCAACGACTTCAAAGTGTCACACACGGTTGATGCCGTGAAAAAGTACATTCATCAGCGGGCCGCCGCCGTGGACAATACGGCCATGTTTGCCATGGCAGGCCGCATAACGGGACTCAGGTCTTTTGGGAAGGCGACCTTTATTCATTTCAGAGATTATACCGGACAGCTTCAGGCCTACATAAAACAAGACGAGATTGGCAAGCAGGCATATGCCTTATTCAAACAGTTTGATGTTGGCGACTTTATCGGCATTAAAGGAAACGTGTTTCAGACCAGGACGGGTGAGTGGACCCTTTTGGCCAGGGAGATTCGACTCCTTTGCAAGGCTATCAGGCCCCTTCCCGAGAAGTTCCACGGATTGAGGGATCCAGAAAAACGCTACCGTCAAAGGTACCTTGATCTCATTATGAACCCGAATGTTCGGGATATCTTTATCCAGAGGACTCGTATCGTTCAAGCGTTCCGGAATTTTCTCCTGGAGCGAGGTTTCTTAGAGGTGGAGACACCTATAATGCAACCCATACCGGGCGGGGCTGAGGCAACCCCTTTCAAGACCTTCCACGATGCCCTCGGGATGGAGCTTTTTTTGCGGATCGCACCAGAGCTTTACCTGAAGCGACTGGTGATAGGGGGATTTGATCGGGTCTTTGAAATTAATCACAGTTTTAGAAACGAGGGGGTTTCGACCCAGCACAATCCCGAGTTTACAATGTTGGAATTCTATCAAGCCTACGCTACCTACAAAGACCTCATGGCCCTGACCGAGGAGATGTTTGGATTCGTGACGCAGCAGGTTTTGGGAGAGATGCACTTCACGTATCAGGGAAACACGATTGATATGACCGGGCCATGGCGTCGCTTAACGCTGAAAGATGCTTTGAGCGAACTGGGCGGCATTGAACCTTCTATGTTGGGTGATAGAGAGCGTTTGCTCGATTTTGCGAGATCAGAAGGAATTGAGATTAGAAAAACAAGACGAGTCGGCAAGATCCTGATGAAATTATTTGATGTCTTGGTAGAACCGAAGCTCATTGAGCCGACGTTTGTTGTAGACTATCCCGTGGAGATCTCACCCCTTGCCAGGAGGAGCAGCTCAGACTCTAACATGACGGAGCGATTTGAGCTCTTTATTGGAGGGCGGGAGATTGCCAACGGGTTTTCGGAATTGAATGATCCGGTTGACCAAAAAAGGCGCTTCCTGGATCAAGTTGCGGACCGAGAGGCTGGTGACGAAGAAGCTCACTATATGGATGAAGATTACGTGATAGCACTCGAATACGGCATGGCTCCAACAGCGGGCGAAGGTGTTGGGATTGACCGATTTGTAATGCTGCTGACCAATGCAGCCTCTATTCGTGAAGTGATCCTCTTTCCGCAATTGAAAAAGATTGGTCAATAATGGAAAACAAAGCTCACTTCTCCTAACGAATAACGAATAACGATTAACCAGTAACGAGCAACGAATCATGTCATTTGAATTTTTTGTTGGTCTTCGATATCTTCGGGCCAGACGAAAGCAGGCTTTTATTTCGGTTATCACATTCATTTCCATGGCAGGGATTATGCTTGGAGTAATGGCTATGATGGTGGTGCTCGCGGTGATGACCGGATTCGGGACAGACATCAAATCCAAGATATTGGGGGCAAATGCCCATATCAGGGTCATGAGCCGCATTGATAAGTTAGACCAACATGAGGAGGTCATGAAAAGGATTGAGGCCGTGGAGGGTGTAAAAGCTACAGCTCCCTTTATTTACAGCCAGGTCATGCTCCGTCGTGGTTCTCGTGTTTCCGGGGCTATCTTGAGAGGGATTGATCCTTCGCGGGCCGGACGGGTAGTGGACCTGGAAAAGAGTGTGAAGGAAACCGATTTGCGGGTTTTGGGGGACAGGGAGGTGCCACCCGGCATCATACTGGGAAAGGAACTTTCCCGGCTGTTAACGGCGTATCCAGGAGACGAAATCTACGTCGTATCTCCCTTTGGTGGTAGCCTGACACCCATTGGAGGTCGCATACCTTATATGAAGAAGTTTAAGGTCGTGGGTCTTTTTGATTCAGGCATGTACGACTATGACACATCCTTTACCTACGTTTCCATTGAGTCGGCGCAGCAGCTCCTCAGGCTTGGCCAATCGGTTCATGGCATAGAGGTTAAGGTAGATGACATTTACAGTGTTGATAAAATCTCAAGGTCTGTTCTCGAGCGTCTGGGTACTGGCTATTGGACACAGGACTGGATGCAAATGAACAAGAGTTTTTTCTCGGCCTTGAAACTGGAAAAGACTGTGATGTTTATCATCCTGGTCTTGATTATTCTGGTAGCCGCCTTCAATATCATCAGCACCCTGATTATGATGGTCATGGAGAAGACCAAAGATATTGCGATACTCAAATCTATGGGTGCCACTAGTAAAAGCGTCATGAAGATCTTTATGTTGGACGGTCTTGTCATAGGCGTTGTTGGTACCATCCTCGGAATAATGGGAGGGAGTGTGCTTTGTTTTCTGTTGAAGCGGTACGAATTTGTGAAACTTCCTAGCGATGTTTACTACATTTCTACGCTTCCCGTCAGGGTGCAGGTGGTCGACGTGGCCCTGATAGCCCTGTCTGCCATAGCCATCAGCTTTTTGGCTACCCTCTATCCCTCCTATCAGGCGTCCAGATTGGACCCTGCGGCAGCCATCAGGTATGAATAGCCAGCAGCCATTGATAAGTGTCATAGATGTCCGGAAATCCTTTATTACTAATGGTAATCGTGTGGACGTGTTGCGAGGTGTGGACCTGGACATTTACGAGGGTGAGATGGTCGCTATTGTGGGGGCTTCCGGTGTGGGTAAGTCAACCCTTCTTCATGTGCTGGGTACTTTAGAACGACCAGACCATGGCGAGGTCCTTTATAAGGGAGAAAGCGTTTTCCATTACGATGAGCAAAGGCTTGCCTCTTTTCGCAATCAGGCCATCGGCTTTGTGTTTCAATTTCACCACCTGATGCCGGAATTCAATGCCCTGGAAAACACCATGATGCCTGCCTTGATTAGAGGTATGAATACCAAAGAGGCGTGTGAGCGGGCCGAAGCTATCCTAACTCGGGTGGGCCTGAAGGATCGCCTCGAACATTATATTGGGGAACTATCAGGGGGAGAGCAGCAAAGGGTGGCTGTGGCCAGATCTCTGGTATTGAAACCGTCGATACTGTTGGCGGATGAGCCCACTGGTAATCTGGATGCCAGGACTGGTGAGTCGATACATGACCTCTTGATGTCATTGAACCGTGATGATGCCATTACAGCGGTGGTAGTCACTCACAATATGAAGTTAGCTGAAAAGTTATCCCGCAGGGTGACACTAGTAGACGGCAAGGCATTGTCGGTAGTTTAATCGGTAGATTAAATAGAATGATGGAGTGTTGGAGTACTCCACTACTCCATTACTCCAATCGTGAGCGGAGCGAACCAAGTTGAGGTGAGGATGTTCAAGTGGTTATTGTTTGTGTCAATAGTGCTGCTTTATGGGGCCAGCGCAATAGCTCAGGAGGAGATTCGTGTCGTTGTCCTTCCGTTCGAAGTTCATGCACCCGAAAGGCTCGACTACTTAAGGGGGCAGATCCGGGATTTTGTTGAAAAGCAACTAAAAGACGAAGGAGTCGTGGTTATTGAGTCTGGCGAACCACTTGAAGGGGTGCCCGGCATCGAGGAAGGGGGCCTAAACGGTTTGCGGACATTGGGGCTTCGCGTGGGGGCTGATTTTGTGATATGGGGGAGTCTTACCAAGATTGGTAAACGCTTCAGTTTGGATGTCAAGGTTATGGAATCATACGGGGTTGCTCCTCCAGAGCCCGTTTATGTGGAAGGGGAGGACCTTGAGACCCTGCTCGATTCTGTTCAAAGACTGGCCAGAGACCTTGGGATGAAGATATTCAGGCGGGAAAAGGTGGCAGAGGTGATCATCACAGGGAACAAACGGATAGAATCTGAGGCGATCAAAAGAATCATGAAGACCAAGAAGGGAGATATCTATCTGGCAAAGCATCTCCAGGATGATCTAAAGTCAATTTATAAAATGGGGTATTTTGGTGATGTTCGCGTAGAGGTCTCCAGCACCCCAATAGGCAAAGTGGTGACTTTTCGGGTTGCTGAAAACGAAACCATTCGCAACATCAGAATCAAGGATAACAAAAAGTTCGATGATGAAAAAATCAAAGATGTCATCAGTGTCAGGTCAGGTTCCATATTGAACATAAATAAGCTTCAAGGCGACCTGAAGCAGATTAAGAACCTTTACAAGGAAAAAGGGTATCATTATATCAAGGTGACCTATGAGACAAAGCCTGTGCCGGAGAATCGCGCTGATCTTGATTTTATCATCGCAGAGGGTGAAAAGGTACTGATCAAGGCCATTTCTTTTGAAGGGAACAAGGCCTATGACAGTGAAACACTGAAGGACTTGATGAAGACCGAGGAGAAAGGGTTCTTCTCGTGGTTGACCTCGTCAGGAGATCTGGATCATGAAGTCTTGGAACTGGACGCTTCTAAGATAGCTGCATACTATCATAACCATGGTTACATTCAGGCAAAAGTGGCTGAGCCAAAGCTGACCTACGAAGGAAAGTGGATTTATATCAACATCAAGATAGATGAAGGGCCCCAGTTTAAGGTCGGCAAGGTGGACATTGAGGGGGCTTTGATTCAGCCAAAAAGCGAACTGCTAAAAAAGATAAAGATTACCAAGGAAAATGTTTACAACCGTGAACTTATACGGGAAGACGTTTTGACGCTTCAAGACATATACTCAGATGCAGGTTATGCCTATGCAGATATTTCACCACGCATTGATCAGGACACCAAGAAACTTACGGCCAATGTCACATATTTGATCAATAAGGGATCACCGGTCTATTTTGAAAAGATCATTATAACGGGCAATACCAAAACCCGTGACAAGGTCATTCGTAGAGAGCTTATGGTGTATGAGCAGGAACTGTTCAGCGGCAAGCGCTTGAAGCGTGGGGCACGAAATCTTTACCGTCTTGAGTTTTTTGAAGATATCAAGGTAAATACTACCAAGGGAAGTGCTGACGACAAGATGATTCTCAAGATTGATGTGACTGAAAAACCGACAGGCACTTTTAGCTTTGGTGCTGGATACAGCTCCATGGAAAGCCTGTTTGCCATGGTTTCGATTTCACAGAGAAACCTGTTTGGACGTGCCCAGATCCTGAATTTGAGGGCCCAACTGGGCGGAAGAACTACCAGCTATACGCTGAGCTTCACCGAACCTTGGCTCTTTGATATTCCCCTGTCAGCAGGTTTTGATCTTTACGACACGACCCGGGACTATGATACCTATGACAAGGACAGTCTCGGGGGTACCCTTCGGTTTGGCTATCCGGTTTTTGATTACACGCGGGCATCCCTTTCCTATAACTATGACCGGGCGGACATCAAGGATATTGATACTAAAAAGGCCGCCAAGTCTATCCAGGATATGGAGGGGGAAAACGTTGGCCATACGATAACCGCCATTTTGCGCCGCGATTCAAGGGACCGCATTTTCAATCCTACTGAAGGCTCGAACAACAGCATTATGGTTAAGCACGCGGGAGCACCTATGGGTGGAGATATTGGGTTCACCAAGTTAATAGCGGATTCCGGATGGTATATTCCCCTTTTCTGGGATACGGTTGGCCTGTTGCATGGCCGCATCGGCTACATAGGCGACGGTCTGCAGGACCCCGATTACAAGATGCCTGTGTGGGAGCGTTTCTACTTGGGCGGCATGAACTCGGTGCGGGGTTATGACTGGCGGGACATCAGCCCCAGGGATCCTGAGACCGACGATAAGATAGGTGGCAATAAAATGGTGCAGTTCAACGTGGAGTTCCTCTTTCCGATCGTAAAAGAGGCGGGTCTTATGGGGGTCCTTTTCTACGATATGGGCAACGCCTATAACGGCGGCAAAGGTTACGATGGAGAAGATATAGACCTCGGGGAGCTGCGAAGAAGCGTAGGCTACGGTTTTCGATGGTATTCGCCCATAGGTCCCATCCGTCTGGAGTATGGCCACATTTTGGATGATAAACAAGGTCAGAAAGGCGAAGGTCGTTGGGAGTTCACCATGGGGATGGCGTTTTGAGTCAGTGGTCAGTGGTCAGTAGGCAGTAGGCAATAGGCAATAGGCAGTGGGCAGTAAGTAGTTACCTTCGATTTCGGGACTCTTGTCAAGCCGACAGGCGCAATGCGGAATGAGACGAATGCGGATTGAAAGCGCAGAGAGCAAAGGGCATAGGGCAGAGCGTAAAAGGAAAAACGCTATGCGCCATGCGCTATGCGGAGCGAAGCTCCAATGACCAATGACCAATGACCAATGACTAATGACTAATGACCAATAAAGGAGGTTCTTCATGAATATTCGTAACATCTTTTTAACCCTAAGTCTTTGTTTGTTTGGCCTTAGCGGAATCGCTTATGGGGCCGAGGTGCAAAAAATAGGAGTCATTGACCTCCAGAAGATAATCGACAAATCCAATGTTGGTAAGCGGTCATCCGTTGAGATCAAGAGCCAAGGAAAGAAGATGGAACAGATTCTCAAGAAGAAAGAGGCTGAGATTGAAGAGCTAATGAAGACTGTGGATCAAAAGGCCCTAGTTATGAGTAGTGAGGCACGTGAGGCAAAGGAACAGGACCTACGTGACAAGATTAATGATTTAAAGTCTCTCCAGAGGCGGTATCAGGATGTTCTAAGAGATCTCAACATCAATCTATCCAAGCAAATCACGAAAGATGTCTTTGAGATAGTTGAAGGAATAGGGAAACGGGCGGGCTACTCATTGATTATTGATCGCCGTGCAGGGGGTGTGGTTTACGTACCCAACGCCATTGACATCACCGACAAGGTCATAGAAGAATATAATACCATGGATGCAAAGCGTGGCAAGAAAGAGGGCGCATCGGCGGAGTCAAAGAAAAAACAATAGGGTTGGGGGATAACAGAAAATGGAGCTTTCTGTCCGCAAGATCGCCGAACTGGTCAGGGGTGAGGTTGTGGGGGGTGATGATTGTGTCATTCGGGGTGTTGCCGCCTTTGATGAAGCCGGCCCAGATCACATAACCTTTGCTGCATCTGCCGACTGCAAGAGACGGATTGACGAGACCAGTGCTGGTGCTGTGATTGTCCCGCTTGAGATTCGGCAATCTAAGAAAATCCTTGTACGTGTTGAAAATCCCTATTTGGCTTTAGCCAAGGTCTCCACCTTGTTCCACCCAGTTTCGCGGCCTGTGATTGGTATCAGCCAGCGGGCGCACGTGGGGGAGAATCTTAAATGCGGCAAAGAAATTTCAGTATACGCGGGTGTGTTTGTTGGAGACGATGTGACCCTGGGTGACCGCGTCACTTTATATCCCGGGGTTGTGGTTGCCAATGGCGTGGCGATAGGGGATGATGTCGTTGTGCATCCCAATGCATCGATTCTGGAACGATGCCAAATCGGCAGCAGAGTAGTGATCCATGCAGGTTCTGTGATTGGCAGCGATGGCTTTGGCTTCGCATCTGACGGAGATCGGTATTACAAGATTCCACAGACGGGTATCGTTCGCATCGATGATGACGTAGAGATCGGCGCTTGCAATACAATCGACAGGGCAACCTTTGGGAGCACCTGGATCAAGCGGGGTGTCAAGACAGATAATCTAGTACACATTGCCCACAATGTGGTGGTGGGCGAGGATACAGTGCTTGTTGCACAGGTAGCCATAGCAGGGAGTGTAACGATTGGAAATCATGCGATACTCGCTGGCCAGGCGGGGGTAGCACAACATGTCACCATTGGTAACCGTGTAACTGTCGTAGGCCAATCAGGGGTTGGCAAGTCTGTACCCGACGATCAGATTGTCTCCGGGACTCCGGCACTGCCCCATCGACTCTGGTTGAGGGTTTCAAACATCATTCCCAAACTTCCGGAGATGAAAAAAAAGATAAGAGAATTGGAGAAACGTATCGAGAGGCTGGAAAAGTTATAGATAGAAAGTGAACTAAAGTGCCTAAAGTGTCTAAAGCCCGCCCTGGCGCTACGTGCTCAGATCAGCCTGTTAAGCGTGTAGGATTCTATGTGCCCGGATCAGCGTATTATGACTATAAACCAGGTCTGGGCCAGGGTGAGCTAAAGTTGAAAGGATTTGGGGATTGAGTGAATAAAATTAGATGGCATTTCTTCAATTCCTAAATTCACAATTCATGAATTCATGAGTTGCACTGAATTACAAATGTTTTCATCCTTAAACTTTAGGCACTTTAGCTCACTTTAGTTCACTTTAGGCACTCAACTCATGAACTGCTTTCCAACTTGATGTTAAGCAAGTGCAATCATAGATTGAGTTATTGGAAGGGAACGAGACATGGAAATGGTATGCGACATTCGAAAGATTATGGAGTTTTTGCCCCATCGGTATCCCTTTATTCTGGTAGATCGGATTATCGAACTGGTACCCGATGAACGCATAGTTGGCCTGAAGAATGTGACCATTAATGAGCCGTTTTTCCAAGGCCACTTTCCAGGGACACCTGTTATGCCTGGTGTGCTAATTGTTGAAGCCATGGCCCAGGTGGGAGGGGTCCTTGCCTATGCTTCTCGTGCAAACGAGGCGCACAAAGAGCTGATCTATTTTATGGGCATTGATAAGGCCCGTTTCAGAAAACCTGTGGTTCCGGGAGACCAACTCATCCTTGAGATAATGTGGACCAAAAGACGCGGAAATGTTTTTAAGATGTCCGGCAAGGCTACTGTGGACGGATCTCTGGTTGCGGAGGCTGAGGTTATGGCGATGACGGGAGAAAAGCCATGATACATCCGACTGCTATCGTTGATCCCGCGGCAGAGATAGATTCTAGCGTGGAAATCGGACCCTATACGGTAATAGCCGGAGACGTTCAAATATATGCTGGAACCATAATTAGCTCTCATGTAACAATAGATCAATACACGACACTTGGGCCCAATTGTAAGATATTTCAACACGCAGCCATAGGTTCTGTTCCTCAGTCCCTGAAATTTAAGGGAGAGAAGACAGTCGTAAAGATTGGTCGGGGAACTACAGTCCGAGAATTCGTGACAATTCACAGGGGGACGGAGTTTGGCGGCGGAATCACTGACATCGGGGAAGAGAATTTTCTGATGGCCTATACGCACATTGCGCATGATTGCTTCACCGGGCGAAGTGTGATCTTTGCCAATGCTGCCACCCTTGGCGGCCATATCAGGGTGGGAGATTATGCCACCGTGGGTGCCTTTGTAGCCGTTCACCAATTTGTGCGGATTGGAGACTATGCCTTTGTGGGTGGCATGACTGCTGTGGCCAAGGATATTCCGCCATACGTGCTGGCATCGGGCACACCCCGCGCCAGACTTTACGGGTTGAATGCCGTGGGTTTGAAGCGACATCACTTTTCAACAGAGACTATGCTTGCCCTCAAGAAAACCTATCGAATCATATTTCGACTGGGATTGACCTTGAACGAGGGGATTGAAAGGGTTACTGCAGGGGTGGATCAGACACCAGAGGTTGTTAATTTCATAGAGTTCATCAAGTCTTCTCAGCGTGGGATAACGAGATAGGATGAAACGAATCGGACTCATTGCAGGGAGCGGGCAGTTCCCCGGCATTTTTTCAAAGGCGGCCGGGGAAAGGGGGTTGAAGGTTTACGCAGTAGCCCACGTGGGGGAAACCGACCCCCGACTGGAAACCTTTGTCGAGGCGATAAGGTGGGTAAAGATCGGTCAGTTGAAGCAACTTATTGCATTTTTTAAAGAAAATGGAGTCAGGGATGCGGTATTGGCAGGGGCCATTACCAAGACCAAGATGTTTTCAGGGGTGATGCCGGACCTGAGGGCCCTGAAAGTCCTGGCCACTATGGATCATACCCAGGATGACGGACTCCTGCGGGCCTTTGCTGGCGAGATGGAAAAAGAGGGAATAACCATTCGCCCTTCTACTTTCTTGCTGCCCGAACTCCTGGCAAAAAGAGGATGCTGGACGCGGCGGAAGCCTACCAAGACCGAGATGGCCGATGTGCGTTTCGGGTGGCGTATCGTGAAAGAGATTGGCAGACTAGATATTGGGCAGAGTGTGGTGGTTCGGGGCGGCTCAGTGATGGCGGTAGAGGCAATAGATGGCACTGATGCTACGATAAGACGAGGAGGGAAGCTCGGAAAGGAAAAGACGGTGGTGGTAAAGGCGAGCAAGCCCGATCAGGATATGCGATTTGACATGCCGGCCGTCGGAGTCAGAACCATTAAGATCATGCGTGATGTTGGAGCCTCGGTCCTGGCCGTTGAGGCAGGCAAAACAGTGGTCTTTGACAGGGAAGAGATGATTGCACTGGCCGATCAAAGCGGGATTGTGATCATAGCTATAGAATAGGAGCAAGAGTGCCTAAAGTGTACTAAAGTGCCTAAAGTGCACTAAAGTTGGGTGTAATGATAAGCAATTGAGGAATTGCGAATTTAGGAATTTAGGAATTGAAAGAATTCTATCTGATTCTAATTCCTCAATTCCTCAATTCCTCAATCCCTTAATCGATTTGCCTTTAGGCACTTTAGCTCACTTTAGTTCACCCTGGCCCAGACCTGGATTATAGGGTCGATAGATTAATCTGAACACGTAGCGCCAGGGCGGGCTTTAGGCACTTCAGATTGACTGAGCAAGCTATGAAACCGTTACATGTAGGAGTCGTAGGAGTTGGATACCTCGGCAAGTTTCACGCTGAGAAATATGCCCGGATGGATGGAGTGAAGCTTGCGGGTGTGGTGGACATCATTGCCGAAAGAACGGAAAGTGTTGCAAAGCGGCTTGGAACGGAATCTTTTACCAATTACAGAGATCTCATAGGTAAGGTAGATGCAGTAAGCGTGGTGGTACCTACCCACCTTCATTTTCCCATTAGCCGTGATTTTTTGGAAAATAATGTGGATGTGTTGATCGAAAAACCGATAACAGAGACACTTGAGGAGGCAGATGCTCTAATAAAGATTGCAGATTCCCGCGGCCCAATCATCCAAGTGGGGCATCTGGAGCGATTCAATCCTGCGGTGATAGCCCTGAGGGAGGTAGTGGACCGTCCCCTGTTCATAGAGTCTCACCGCTTAAGTCTCTTTAAGGAACGGGGAACCGAAGTGGATGTGGTTTTGGATTTGATGATTCATGACATCGATATCATATTAAATTTTGTCAGATCCGAACTCAGAAGCATTCATGCGGCAGGCGTTCCGGTCATATCTTCTCGCGTGGACATCGCCAATGTGCGGCTGGTCTTTGAGAATGGCTGTGTTGCCAATATAACTGCGAGCCGTATTTCCCTGAAAAACATGCGAAAGATACGTATTTTCCAAAAAGATACCTATGTTTCGGTCGATTATGCGAATCATGATATTACCATCATCCGGAAAGACGGGAAGGGCACTGAGCTTCCCATCCCTGGCATGTCTTTGCAACGAACAAGCTTTGAGGAAGCCGATTCCCTGGAATCTGAGCTGGAGGCATTTGTCCAGTCGGTAAGAAATCGTGAGGCCCCGTTGGTATCGGGGAGGGACGGGCGGAATGCCCTGGGGGTTGCTCTTAGCATCATGGACCAGATCAATAAAACATTGAAGTGCCTAACGTTGTGAAGTTGCAAGACAGAAAGATCATGATTATCGCCGGAGAAGCCTCCGGTGACATGCACGGTGCGCACCTGGTAAAGGCTATTCGAGATCTCAACCGAGAGCTCGAATTTTTCGGGATAGGTGGAAATGCGCTTCGACAGGCTGGCGTACGCGTAAGGGTTGACAATTCTCAAATGGCTGTCGTCGGGATCTCGGAGGCACTTTTAAAGCTCAAGATACTTCTGAGTGCCCTCAGGGTTGCCAAGGAAGACCTAAGAAGAATTCGCCCTGCTCTTCTTATTGTGATCGATTTTCCGGACTTTAACCTGCGCGTTGCCACTGCGGCCAAGAAACTGGGTATCCCTGTCATGTATTATATCAGTCCGCAAGTGTGGGCGTGGCGGACCGGGAGGGTAAAAAAGATTAAGAAGGTGGTTGATCATATGGTCGTGATCTTCCCTTTTGAGGTGGCCTTTTACAAGAAATGGCATGTCCCCGTGACCTTTGTCGGGCATCCCTTAGTAGACAGCATGACGCCCAGGAGATCCAGGGAGAAAAAGGAAAATCTTAAGGGGGACAGCTTGCTGATCGGGCTGCTGCCTGGAAGCCGAAACGAGGAGATTAAGCGCCTCCTTCCCACCATGGTGCAGGTGGCAGATATTCTTTCGGAACAGCTTCCAGGTATCCGCTTTGCTATACCTGTGGCCTCTTCGGTGGACAGGACCCTAATAGAGACCATCGTTGAGGGAGGAGCCTCAAGGCTTTTGATCCAATCCGATAGGCTTCGAGATGTATTGGATGAGGCCACACTGGTCATAGCAGCTTCCGGGACCGTGACATTGGAGGCGACCATAGCGGGCACGCCTATGATTATAGTGTATAAACTATCGCCTCTCAGCTACTGGCTTGGAGAACGCCTGGTTCGTGTAAACCATATTGGCCTGGCCAACCTGGTTGCAGGAAGATCGATCGTGCCGGAGTTGATTCAGCATCAAGCTTCGGCTGAAAATATTGCCCACCAGGCGTTACAGATGCTAAGAGACGAAAAAGGGCTTGCCGAAATTAGGCACCAGCTCCGTCAAGTTGCACAGAGCTTGGGCGTTCCAGGGGCCTCGAAACGGGCTGCGGAGGTGGCGATGAGTCTGCTTTCGGCCAGGTGATGGGAGCGTTTCGATTTCGGAATGCGGAACGGGAAATGCGGAATGAAAAATCCGAAATTCGAAATCCGAAGCACGAAACAAATACAAATGACCGAAGCACAAAATCCTAAACAATATGATTTAGAAGATCGACCAGTTGCAATCGCAAAAAAGACGATACTGCCTAAAACTGAATAAGGTTTTGAACATTTGATATTTGAATTTTGAATTTGTTTCGGATTTCGATATTCGGATTTCGGATTTACTCACACGGGTGTAAAAATCTGGAATACTCCCGGCACTGGTTGGTTTTTCATATGGTGAGACAGTTAGATCAAAGGGATAGATTGAAGTGGTGGCTGGCTGGCTGGCTGGGAAAAGGCTTGGTCGATCTGATTGGCAGCACAATGCGGATTCGGGTTGTTGACTTTGAGAAGGCCAGGGCGGAGATCGAGTCAAGGAGATTTATCTTCGCCTTTTGGCATTCGAGAATACTTGTGCTCAGCTACCTTTACAAGGAGTTGGGTGCTGCCATCCTCGTCAGTAAATCCAAGGACGGGGAGATCATTGCACGAATACTGAAGCGTCAAGGACATGAGACAATCCGGGGCTCCACCTCACGGTACGGCGTTCGGGCCCTGGCCAAATTAATTAGGGCTCTCAAAGAAGAGGTCCGTCCTGGAGTGGTGGTCCCCGACGGTCCGAGGGGCCCGCGGTTCAAGGTTCAGCCTGGCGTCATAACTCTGGCTCAAAAGACAGGATATCCTATTGTGCCTGTCAGTTATAGCGCCAAGACGATAAAGATCTTTGCCAGCTGGGACCGGTTTGTTCTCCCCTGTCCGTTCTCTGATGGTAGCGTTATCTACGGCACACCTATCTCAGTCCCTTTCAAACTCGGTGGGGAGGCGCAAGAGGTCTATCGCGCAAGGCTTGAAGCAGAACTGAATCGAATCACAAAATTTGTGGACCAATACTATGGTCACGCGATAGACTAACATCCAAAGTGAACTAAAGTGAGCTAAAATGAACTAAAGTGCCTAAAGCCCGCCCTGGTAACTTATCATTCGCTTAATAGGGATAGACTTTTGTTAATTTTGAGGATCTATAAAAAGATATATATTCCTTAGGTTTCAGGTTTCAGGTTTCGGGTTTCAGGGGAGAACGCAGTGACAACGAGGAACCCCTCCCTCAAGGCTGGACCATTGCTGAGGAATAGGTTTCGGGTTTCAATGTAAATGGTTCAGCTATTGCTTTTCCCATTCTCTACACCTGAAACCCGAAACCTGAAACCTGAAACCAAAACGGGATAAAGATTTAGGTCCATATAAAAATTAATCTAAGTACGAATTTATTAGGCGAACGATGAGTGGTAATTTCAATCTTTTCCTATTTTGTGTGTAGCATGGCTGTGAGACAAGAGAGCAGGAAAGATTCAGTGAGGATATACCGACGAATTTTACGGCTTGTAAAATTACAGTGGCTTCGTCTTGTTGTGGCCATGTTGTGCATGATGCTGGTGGCATCGTTGACTGCAGCCACTGCCTATCTTGTAAAGCCTGTACTGGACGAAATCTTTTTCAAGAAAGACTTGAGGATGTTGAAGCTCCTCCCCTTAGCCATCATCGTGCTCTACATGCTGAGAGGCGCATGCTATTTTGGACAGGCTTATCTCATGAATTATGTGGGCCATAGCATTATCAAGCGATTGCGTGATGAGCTTTACGCTCACATTCAGATGTTGCCCTTGTCCTTTTTCCACAAACATGAGACGGGGGTACTGATGGCACGGATAATCAACGACGTTAACATTGTTAAGGGGATGGTCTCCAATGCCGTTACTGGAATATTAAAAGATTCCTTTACAATCATAGGCCTGCTGTGTGTTCTCTTTTACCGCGACTGGAAACTCGCCTTGATTGCAATCACGGTCTTTCCTCTCGCCGTGATCCCCATTGTGAATTTTGGCAGGCGAACGCGGCGGTTCAGCACCCGGTGCCAGGAAGCCATTGCTGACATGAGTTCGCTGCTCCATGAGACCTTTACTGGCACGAGAATCGTGAAGGCCTTTGGGATGGAAGACTATGAGAGTAGGCGTTTTCTTGAAAAAACCGTTCGGTTGTTCAAGTACGAAATGAAGGCAGTATGGGTCAAAGCTATGTCTTCGCCTGTCATGGAACTGCTGGGTGGCATCGGTGCCGCCTTTATTATCTGGTACGGGGGATACAAGGTGATCACGGGGACCTCGACACCGGGGACCTTCTTTTCTTTTATGACTGCGCTTATCATGTTGTATACGCCTGTGAAGAAACTCAGTCCTCTGAACAACATCATCCAGGAAGGCCTGGCTGCGGCTGTTCGAATCTATGATATTATTGATACCGGTTCGGACATTATAGAGCGGAAGGACGCTGTGGTGCTCAACCCCAGATACCATTCAGTGGTCTTTCGTAATATGTATTTCAAGTATGAGGACCAGATGGTTCTAAGAAACATCAGTCTTGAAGTGAAAAGTGGCGAAGTTATAGCCTTGGTTGGCATGAGCGGCGGGGGCAAGACCAGCTTGGTAAATTTGATTCCTCGCTTTTATGACGTAACCGAAGGGGCCATTCTCATTGACGGGCATGACATCCGAGATCTGACCATTGCCTCACTTCGCAGCCAGATAGGCATTGTGACCCAAGATCCTATACTTTTTAACGATACCATTAGAAACAATATTGCTTATGGCAGACTTGATGCGTCAGAGTCCGACGTTATTGCAGCTGCCAAGGCCGCCTATGCTTATGATTTCATACAAGGTTTTCGCGACAAGTTCGACACTATTGTCGGCGAAATGGGCGCGCGGCTTTCCGGGGGGGAAAAACAGCGTATTTGCATTGCCCGTGCCCTTTTAAAGAATGCTCCTATCCTGATTCTGGATGAAGCCACCTCCTCCCTCGATACTGAGTCGGAACTGGCAGTTCAGCGTGCCCTTGAAAACCTGATGAAGGATCGGACGACCTTTGTGATCGCACACAGGCTTTCCACTATCCGCCATGCTGATCGGATTATCGTGATTGTGAACGGGAAGATCGTAGAGGAGGGCAAACATGAAGAACTCTTAGCCCTCCATGGCGAGTATTGTAAACTTCACGAAATGCAGTTTAAAAACAACAATAATTAAACGTCCCGGAAACTCCACAACTTATTGAAATCCTATATCTTGTAGTGGCAATCGACCCACCTGCCATCGCCTACTGCGGCTGCCTTCGTTAGGTCCGCGCTTTCGGCATTGGCGGGCAGGTTTATGCCATTCACATGGAGTGATGGAGCACTGGAGTAGCGGGTATCAAAAGCGGTATCAGGCAAAAGGCACAAGGCTTTCTACCTTACGCGTTGGGCCTTACGATAGCTGCTTGTAACCCATTGCTCCAATACTCCAATTGGCTTCCGGCTCGTAGAGCCTACAGCTCGGAGAGGGCGAAGCCCCAAGGTTCAAGATACATGAAAGTCAACAGCATCGTTAGCAGATATATCTTTAGGGAGATGATACCTCCCTTTCTCATCAACCTGATCTTATTTACCTTTATTTTCCTGATGGCCAAGATACTCGATATTACCGACCTGATGGTGAACCATGGAGTGAGTGTCTCTTCTGTCCTCATCATGTTGGTCTACTTCATACCTTCTTTCCTGGTTTTTGTTGTTCCTATGTCGATCATGATAGGTGTGCTGCTTGCTTTCCTGAGATTGTCAAATGACAACGAGACCGTTGCCCTGAAAGCGGGCGGGTTTAGCATCTATAGGCTTCTTCCTCCCGTATTTGTTTTTTGTCTTATCGGGTGTTTGGTGACCGCTTTTATGTGTATATATGGATCCCCGTGGGGGAGGCTTTCTTTTAAGGCCTTGCTCCTTGAGATCGCTACATCGAACATTGACATAGGGCTAAAAGAGAGGATATTCAACGACAGTTTCAAGAATGTTATGCTATACGTGAATAAAATCGACGCACAAGACAAGACACTGATCGATGTCTTTATTGAAGACCGGCAAACTCCGGGAATGGTCAGCACTGTTGTTGCTCCCAAGGGGAAATTTTTTTGCGACCCGGAAAGACTTACCTTCCGGTTGACACTGTTCGACGGGATTATCAACAAGGTGGATCAGAAGAATAGGACCGTACATTCTGTTAGCTTCGATACCTATGATTTTAACCTTGGACTCGCGCAGGTCCTATCTGCAAGAGAGTATGGCCGAAAGGGGAGAAAAGAGATGAGTTTGGCGGAATTACGCCAGAGTTTAAAGGGGGCTACCAAGAAAAATGCCAAATACTATTTGACCTTGATGGAATATCACAAGAAGTTTTCCCTCCCCTTTGCATGTTTTGTCCTTGGGCTCATAGCAGTCCCCCTGGGGATTCAATCAAAGTCTGCAAAGCGATCTCTTGGAATCGTTCTTGGTTTGTTCTTCTTTCTCATTTACTACATATTTTTGTCTGCGGGCTGGATTTTTGGTGAGGCAGGGGCATGTCCGCCGGTTGTCGGCATGTGGGGCCCTAACCTGGTGATCGGGGCTGTTGGTTTATATCTGCTTATCTTGAGTGCAAAAGAACGTCCACTAAAGGCAATTTCTGTATTGCCGAGGATATTCATGTGGCCAAAATCCATGTGCCATGAGTAGTTTCCATCCATAAGGGGTCTCTTACCTGCCCGTACGGTTTTCCGCTTTATGACGATGATTCACAAGTACCTGACCAAGGAATTACTGAAGTGCTTTTGTATTGTCCTGACCACTGTTGTGGGCATATATCTAGCCGTCGATTTTTTTGAGAAGATCGACAACTTTCTGGATGCCAGGCTGCCCCTCTCAAGAGCCGTTGTCTTTTTTGCACTCAGGATTCCTTTTATAGTGGCCCAGGTAACGCCGATGGGGGTATTGCTGGCTGTGCTCATAGTTTTTGGCCTCATGGTCAGGAATAATGAGATAGTAGCCTTGAAAAGTGGCGGGGTGAGCATCTATTATCTGTTTAAGCCTGTCCTTGTTATGGGGCTGATATTTAGTGCCCTCCTTTTCTTTTTTAACGAGGTGTTAGTCCCGATGACCATGGGGAGGGCAAATAGAATATGGCACAGTGAAGTCAAAAAAGAATCTGCAGTTACTTCCAGGGAAAAGAATATCTGGATCAAAGGTAATCGCTCCATTTGCCACATTACGTACTTCAAGCCTTCTGATAAAACGATATTCGGCGTAACACTAAATTATTTTGACAAGAGCTTCCGCTTAATAAAGCGCGTTGATGCTCAAAAGGGTGTCTACAAGGGAGGAAAATGGCATTTGTTGAACGTCGTTGAGCAGGATCTGTTGGAGGATGATGAGAGCTACAAGGTAACCTATCGGGTAGAAAGTCCTGCAATGCTTGACTTTGTTCCCGAAGACCTGAGCAGAGTGGTGAAGAAGTGTGAAGAAATGAGTTACGGCGAGCTCTCTGCATATGTACGGGAGGTTGAAGAAGAAGGATACGATGCTACAAGCTACAGGGTAGACCTCAGCGCAAAAATAGCTTTTCCGTTTGTTTGTGTTATCATGAGCATTGTGGGGTCTGGTTTCGCCTTGTGGAGGAAAAAGAAAGAAGGGTTTGCCAGTAATGTTGTTTACGGTATTGGAACGGCATTTTTTTATTGGACCCTTTACAGCTTCTGTTTATCATTGGGATACGGCGAGATGTTGCCACCAATGATAGCAGCTTGGCTAACCAACGCTATATTTGTATGTCTTGGCACCCTCATGCTACTCAATAGCAATTGAACATGGTTGAAGTATGGGTTTTTCCGCAATCCGCAATTCCATACAACGGGTGATGACTCAGGGGGATATCGCTGCTTCGGCCTTTTCATCACCTTTTGAATGGGTGCTTTACGCATGTTCCAAAGTATACCAACTGGCGGCAAGATTTAGAATACATCTATACGAGAAAGGTATTCTTGAGCAGAAGAACCTCCCATGCAAGGTTGTATCGATAGGTAATATAACCGTGGGCGGCACTGGAAAGACCCCTATGGTGGAGTATGTGGCAAATTTATTGAAAGGGCTTGGTCTAAAGGTGGCTGTCATCAGCAGGGGATATGGTGGTTATGCACAACGCTCCGGAGGAATTGCTTCAAATGGCAAGACCACATTTATGGGACCGGGGGCATCGGGTGACGAACCGCAACTCCTCGCTTCAAAGCTAAAGGGGATTCCTTTGTTCGTGGGAAAGGACCGCTATCAGGTTGGCAGACGGGCCATTAGCAGATTTGGCACATCAGTCTTAGTCCTTGACGATGGGTTTCAGCACCTGCCTTTGAAAAGGGATCTAGATCTATTGCTTTTGGACAGCACACGGCCCTTTGGCAACGGCTATTACGTTCCAAGGGGCACCCTGCGGGAACCTGTGGAACAGATAAAACGAGCCACTACCCTCGTCCTAACTCGATGGACGGAGGAGAGCAATTTGAGTCGAGAGCGCTCTATAATTGATGCCCATGTCCAGGGTCGTCCGATTTTCAGGTGCATGCATGTACCTGAGACGCTCCTTGTGGCTGGCCGAAAAAAGTCCCTCGATATAGCGAGCTTGAAGGGACGAAGACTCTTTGCGTTTTCTGGCATTGCCCGAAATGAGTGCTTTCGTGAAACCATTTCCAAGCTTGAAGGCTATCTCGCTGGTTTCCTAGAGTTTCCAGACCATCATCGGTATGCCCATCACGATCTGAGGCTCATTTGGAAAAGGGCCAAGGATCTGAATGTGGACAACATTATTACGACTGAGAAGGATTACGTCAATATTTGCACTGAGATTCCATCAGCGCTGCAACTCTTAGTCCTGGCGATTTCCATCTCGTTTGGGGATGATACAGAAGCCTTTGAGGGCTATATCAAAAGGTGGGCGTCATCACCTTAACCGAAGAGCACTGAAGACGCATTTTTCCTTACCTCTACATAGCGTCATGAATTGTTTCGCATAATAGACGATATGAGAGAATGGATGTAGGGGCGGGCTTTATGCCCGCCCGCATCGCCACATGAATCAGGCTTCTCGGGCGGGGATGAACCCCGCCCCTACGAAAGCGTTTGACACTGCCTGGTAGTTGCTGCGCCGATATTTATGTCATTGTGTATCTATTCGTTATTCGTTAAAGGATTGGTGGTTATGCAGCTCGTTACGTAGATCGTAAATCGGCTTCCGGCTCTGATATGAGTGTTACCAAACCGTCAGGTCCAAATCTGCAAAGTTACAAGGAAGGGCAATATGAAGGCTTTAGTGACAGGGGCGGCAGGTTTTATCGGATCGCATTTGTGCGAATATTTGATTGAAAAAGGATTTGAGGTTGTAGGTATCGATAGTTTCATGGATTACTACCCCCGATCCATAAAGGAAGCAAATATTGCTGATTTGAGGAAGGATCACAATTTTGAATTTGTTGAAGCAAGTCTTCTTGGGGTCGATTTGGCAGAACTTTTGGACGGGATTGATGTGGTTTTTCATCAGTCGGCCCAGGCGGGGGTGCGCGCAAGTTGGGGCCAAACTTTTAAGATTTACTCTGATAACAATATTCTTGCGACCCAGAACCTCCTTGAGGCATGCAGGAAGAGTCCGGTCAGGAAATTCGTTTATGCTTCCTCGTCTTCGGTTTACGGAGATACCAAAGATCTTCCCATGAGCGAATCTTCCCTGCCGTGTCCGGTTTCCCCGTATGGTGTTTCAAAGTTGGCTGCCGAACACCTGTGCCGTCTTTACCATAAGAATTTTGGGATACCAGCGGTCTCACTGCGATATTTCACGGTTTATGGTGCCCGGCAGCGGCCGGACATGGCCTTTCATCGCTTCTTTCGATGGGCACTGGACGATAAACCTCTTGAGGTATATGGGGACGGCGAGCAGAGCAGAGACTTTACACACGTTGACGATATTGTGGAATCCAACTGGCTGGCTTTCGAAAAAGCCCAGCCGGGAGAAGTATTCAATATTGGGGGAGGCGCACGCATTACCCTAAACGAGGTCATAGAGATCATAAAAGAGATAGTGGGCCGTGAGCTTGAGGTGCAGTATCAAAGCGTGCAAAAGGGGGACGTGCGGCACACTTTTGCGGATATGACCAAGGCGAAAGAAAAACTGGGATATAAGCCAAAAGTGTCGATCCAGGATGGTCTCAAGACGGAATATGAGTGGATTCGGAGTCTGGTTGAGTAGTTGAGTGGTCGAGTAGTTGAGTAGGTGAATGGTCATTTGTGAATGGGGAATGAGACGAATGCGGATTTGGCGCAGGCTTCACTTCGTGTCGGAATGCGGAATGCGGAATGAAAGACAACTCCAGTAACCAGTAACAAATAACAAATGACCAATGACAAATGACAAATGACCACTCGACCATTCGACGACTCAACCACTCAACCGTTTTTAACAAAGGAGGGTAAAATCATGGCGATCAGCCAGGAGTTACTGGATATCTTGGCCTGTCCAAAGTGCAAGGGGGACATTTATCTGAACGAGACAGAAGATGGACTTATCTGTGATAAGTGCAAACTCCTTTATGAAATAAAGGATGACATTCCCATCATGCTCATCGATGAGGCAAAGCCAATAGAAAGCTGAAAGCCGGAGGCTTGAAGTCCGTCTCCGGCGCAACCGCTGTTCCTCCAAACGCGGATGTTCCATTTTTTGGCTGGCTCAAAGCTAAAGGCTCAGGGTAGATTTTTGGGCAAGTTAAATAAGGATTTCTTTGCATATTGTTGTTACCATTGGTGTCTCTTGCGCTCGCCTGTAAGATCTTTCTTCACTCTTAGATAAGTCCTCTTGACGCAGTGCGACGCCTTCTCAATGAATGTCCTGTTGTAATACTGCCGGTCTTCATCGGCCATATTTTCGAGCCTTCTATCATACTTCAACTTCACCCAGGCGTTGAAATCAAATCTCCTTGCAAGGTTATAGAGATAGCGATTTAGAGGTGCAAAACCCGGTTTCCTGACGATGGCCACCCCAAAGTCGATCACACAGGGCGTCTGTCCTTCGACGACGAGAAGGTTATCCTTTTTCTTGAGATCGCCATGCGCCACCCCTGCCTTGTGCAGCTCTTTGATCAGGTTCAACAGGGCTTCGAAAAAAATGCCCCGATCCGTGATCTTGGCCCTTCGTATTGGAACCCCGTCGACGCATTCGAGGACCAGGTAGCATCCATCGAGAAGACCGTAACAACGCGGTACGCCGCTTACTTCAGATAGCCTGGAGTAGGCCCTGTACTCGTTGCGCAACATCGCACGGCGGATGTACCTGCCTAACCAGCGCCCCGCAGGCGCCTTGAGGATCAGACGCTGATCTTTGCCTTCATACAGATAGACATCGCCCTGATAACCGTGGCTAATAACGTTCGACCTAATTTTGACGCTCGCCCTGACCCACTGAAGTAGCTCGCTTTCGGTGAGGTTATCCATATCCCTCAACATCGGTGCCACTGGCGGTTTAATGGAGCCCCAAGTAGAGGAAGTAAAGCCAAAACAGGAGGAAGAGGGCAATGACAGGCTCGCCGTTGTGCCGCAGGCTTTGCCTGAACGACCATCCACCACGTTGGCCGGGTTGAAAGGGGGTAAGGCGTGGAATAATCGCCCACGTTCCTTTGCGCCATTGCTCCCACTCCTCTTTAAACCTGCGATGAAGCTTTTCATCTTCTCGACGGATGGCAGGAAGATAAAAGGCGAGCAAGAGCCCTATCACCAAGGGGAAGCTCCACCATAAGCCGGATGCAAGGGCAAACCCAAATCCCAATGTGAGGTTGCCCACATAGAGAGGGTGCCTGACATAGGCGTAAGGCCCGTCGGTGGCAAGGGTCTTATTCTTCTTGATATGCCCCGATGCCCACAGCCGCACTGCAATACCGAGGATAACCAGCGCTGCACCAGGAACAAACAGTATGCCCTTTGGTTTGCCTGCGGCACTGACCAGGATGATAAAGGCGATGCCAATAAATTGGCGGAAGCGTTGCCGCTTGTATCGAATATCATGAAGGAATCGCTGTAACCCGAAAGCTATTGCCATTGCTAATTCTTTGTAGTAAAATAATCTGAGATGACTCCCATAAAAGGGTTGTATTTTATTGCATAATGACTGATTCCCTGTTTCACAAAATTCCGGGAGATTTCTTTATCCTCCTCATGAATATTATCTGCTTTCTCTTCCCATAGCTGTGAGTCTAAAGCCAGGATTTCTTCTACTTTTTTTCTGTAAAAGTCGGCTACAGGAAGATCTGAATAGGCGTTCACAAACCAGGGCATAACACGCCCAACCTTTTTTAGAAAAAGATTATGTTTCTCTCCAAAATCCAGGCAGGAACCTTCAGTAAAGTTTGCCAGGTGAGTCATCTTTTCATAATCAATATATCCGAGTTTAGCACTTAATTCATAAGCTTTAGTGCCGGGGAAAGGGAAAAAAAACGACCAGCGATAACGACCCGGTTTGGCTTTTCCCATTAATCTTACAGTGGCCATTACATCTTCATAAGTCTCGTCGGGTAGCCCGATCATTAAGAAAACAGAAGCGTGTAGTCCAAATTGATGGGCAGTCCGGATTGATTCGACGATCTTTTTGTTTTTCATATGCCGGTGGAGAACCTGTCTACGAATTCGGTCACTTCCGCTTTCTACTCCAAACTTGACAATTTTACAACCAGCTTCAGCCAGACAGCGTGCTCGCTCTTTGTCAAAAAAGCCCACATGGGCGTTTACCACAAAAGGAATGGAAGAGACATTTTTATAAGCCTGGCAAAACTCTGTTACATACGGTCGATAAAAGGTGAAAAGATCGTCATCAAAAATAAACATTTTGATATTTCGATAATTGCTGAGAAGATACTCGATCTCGATAGTTATCTGTTTTACATCAAAATGTCTGATATAATTAAGCCGTTTAAAACTACAATTAAGATCCTTTCGATACTGCGTTACCATTTGGTGATTAAAGCAGTACGTACAGGAAAAGGGGCATCCACGGGAGGCCATCAAACCAACCCAGCCATTTTTGGCATCAATAATCTTTTGGAAATCGAAGACGTCATAGTCTTTAAAAGGTAACTTGTTGAGATCCGGTAACGGTCTCACAGGATTAATCTGAATTCTTCCATTTTGAATCAACCCCAGATTCCTTACTTCTGCAACATTTTCTTTCCTGGCCATTTTTTCTATAAATTCCAGAAAAGCCTCCTCCGCTTCTCCGCGAAAAATATAGTCAAATGAACTTGTTTGCAAAATCTCTTCTGCTGCAGCCATGGCGTGAATTCCACCACATACCAGCGGAGCAGAAGTTGCTTCACGTGCCCAGCTAGCAAGTTTCTTTGCATAAGGCCATTGATTCGTAACGACTGAAAAACCCACTATATCCGGAGCTATCCGTTTTAATCTGCTTATGAATTCTTCTTTAGAAGGCAAGGGCGCGATATCTTCGCACAGCTGCCATAAATCTACGATGTGCCCGGCTTGTTTGAGCACCGCAGACATATGGGCAATACCATAATGAAATCCCAGTTGGGAGCTAGCGTTAGGATATATAAAAAGTATCTTCATGTTTTACCAATACGCAAATGTTAGGCGCGGTAACAATTTCCGTTTTTGAAAATATGGCCGTTTCAACGATGATCAATTTTTGATCCGTGTAAAACTCGGGCCTAAGTGAGCGTAAAGAAAGAACAGAGGCTACCTGTCAAATCGCACCGAGAAGGTTCGCTCTTTGTCGAGCATTTAAGAACGATCTGCGTAACTCGCTGTTCTTTCTCAACGCTCACTAAGACCCTCAGACAGTTACCCGGATCAAAATTTGATCATCGTTGAAGCTCGTTCGAACCCGTTTGTTTCATAAGGCTAAAATGATACTAGGCGCGTAGTCTTGATCCAGCCTGTCCCAATTAGACATTACGCATCTTTCTTGCATGCATAATACGCGTAATTATGTCATCCACATCAATTATGCTAGGATCTGTTAAGGTGTCTACGTGTATTATATGGCTAGTATTTGGCCCATACGCACTCCAGCGCCGGATGAAACGCATATTGTTGGAACCTGCAAAAATTGTTAAGCACGGAGTTCCCAAGGCTGCCGCGATATGTTGACAGGCAGAGTCATAACCTATGAATTCATCACATTTTGCTATTAACGCTGCCACCTCTCCGATCCGGCTTTGCACTCCAATAATGCCCCGGTTGATTTCGGCATTGTTTTGAGAATCAAAAAGAGTATGAATAACCGGATATCCTTGCTCCTTAATGGAACTAATCAATGAGTTGATATAAGCCAACTCTTCTTCGCCGAATCCTTTATCCAGTACTATCACAGTGTTTGGTTCATTTAAGAGTGTCAACAGAAGTTTCTCTTCCAATAGCCTTCCTACTCTTTTACGCGGATTACCGCCAACCCCAAAATTTACGGCAATAATTCTCTCAGCACCGTTATTTCGTAATGCGTTACAAAATCGTGTTGCACAGTCCAAATAGGATTTAGGAATCCAGACTTTGGGATAACAAAACTCTTCTTCACCAACTAGTTTGTTTACCCAGGCGTTTGCTAATTCCGCCATAGACATTTTGGTATTTAAAGAAGTATCAGAACGACTATCGAAAAAAAAATAATTGTCGAGGGGAATCAGCGGCAAAACGCCAAGCTGAGAAAGGCGAGAATCCGAATCCACAAGAATGGTTTTCTCCAGAGGGCAAGAGGCTATTTCCTGCTGAATGATTTGTAAGACAAGATGCCAGCTTGATAAACGTTCCAGTAATCCTCCTTTCCTAGAATATGAAACTTTTCTTATTTTAATCCTGGAATTTCCCCCATAAACTTCTTCTAGTTTGCTCTCACCAATAAGCACAATTTCTGCTTCAGGAAAGATTTTCGTCAGCCGCTGAATAATCACACTGGTAATGGCGACATCTGCACCAATAGTTACCCGAGATAACAATAATATCTTTCTAACACATTTTCGGGGGGATAAAGAACTTTCATCAGCCCGTATTTTCGTGATTCGGTCAAGAAGATCCTGAGACGAATAAATTCCAAAGTCTCTTAAAGCAAGATCGAGCTCTTTACCTGCTGGAATATTACGGCAATACGAAATCACCTGCGTCATCACCTTATTGTACGTGACAGTTTGCAATTCTTCAAAATCGTCACATAAAGTCTCGAGAATAATACCAAAAAGTGCCTGTGCTCCAGAATTATTGAGTTGTGCGTCTTCCGAGAAGGTAGTCATCTCACAAAGTAAATCAATGTACTCCTTCTTGTAATGACAATCCTTTAGATAGTAATCTAAAAAAGAGTAGGCAATTTGACGTGATAGCCGCTTCAAAGCGTGGTTGTCGGCAGTTTCCTTTATTAACGCAGACCATTTGTCCCGATAAAAACAAGATTTCATTGGTTATGCAAGACCCTCCAGTAAGTTCTCACTTCCCCTAAATACAGCGTGCGGGCTAATCATGAACATACATTCGTGATCATGAGGACATGTTTTCTTATGACAGGGAGAACAGTCCAATTCCTGACGTAAAACAAGGGTTTTTTCAAGATTCGCAGCCGTATATCGAGGATCAGTGGGGCCCATAATTACTACTACCGGAATATCAAAAGCAACGGCATAATGGCGAGGGCCGGTATCATTTGTCACCAAAAGCTGGCATCTTTTAATCAAATGTTTCAAAAGGGCTAAATCAATCTTATCAGGGCCAGTGTTGACAATTGTTGCCTTGCTCATTTCTATGATAGATTGAGCTATTTCATCTTCTCCAGGGCCTACAAATAATAAAATTTTACAATCCCAGCGCTCTGCGAATAATTCGGCAAGCTTGGCAAAATATTCAGGGGGCCAACATTTGGAAGAGCCAAATTTTGCTCCAGGATTCATTCCAATGACCATGTCATCAGGTTTGATTCCATAACTATCGAGAAGTTGATTCCCTTTTTCTTGTAGCGAATCAGAGAGAAAAAGACTGGGCTTTGTTACCTCTGGAATTTTTAGGTGAAGCCAACGGCAGATTTCCATATAATATTCCACCATCGGAATAGGCAAAATTCCGTTTTGTGCCCGAATGGGTTTCGGTCCACCAGTCATTAACAACAATCTACCATTTCTGCGATAACCATATATTTCTCTTACCCCGCCTAAGCGTACAGTTAAGGCAGAACGCATAGAACTTGGTAACACTATAGCAACATCCGGATTCAGACTATGAATAGTCTGCACCAATTTGCAGAATCCTCTGGTAGTCTTATCATCACAACCAATAATCTGATCAAACCAGGGACCATCCTCCACTACACCACGCACATAGTTTCTTATAACACCTATCAATTCTGCGTCAGGATAGTTTTGCCGCAGACAATCCAAAGCCGGAGTTGCCATGACAACATCCCCGACCCAATTAGGGCAAAAAACCAGAAGTCTTTTTGGTTGCGTTTTCATGGTGCTTGATGTTGTATCAATTTAGCCATTTGAAAGAGTGAGCTAATGAAGCGAACAGGTGATTTGATTCTAAAGCGGCTCACTGTCTGAGGGAATTAGTGAGTGTTAAGAAAGAACGGCAAATCCGCTCATTTGTAATGACTGTCAATCGATGTTCGCCTACATTGATGCTATTTTATATTCATAGTTCTTTCTTTACACTCACTTATGCCCGAGTTTGAGCAGGTTTAGAATCAAATCACCTGTTCGCGACGATCGTTTCAAAGAACTAAAATGTTACGAGATTCCATTTTTTTTCCGTCTCCCTAGTACCACACATCGCAAGCGCTTGCGAAAGTTTTTCCTCCACCGCTTCAACACTCACAAGGCGCATGCAGAGCCTGTCAAGGCCGGGACATCGCTTTTTATAACAGGGAGCACAACTGACTCCGGATTGAACGACAAGGTGTTCACTTCCATAAGGTGCTACTCGCCTGGGGGAGGTTGGGCCAAAAAGTGATACATACGGAGTTCCCACCGCTGCTGCCAGATGACCCGGTCCGGAGTCGGGGCCGACACCAACCGCGGCGCTCTTAAGTACGGCGACAAGTTCAAGAAGCGACGTCTTGCCAACCAGATTGATCAGCCCCGAGGAGCCAATCTCTTCAAAAAGCGTGGCAGCAGGAGTTACCTTCGAACGATCACCAAGGAGCACAACTTGCCTTTTTCCGGAAGAAAGGATATCTTTCACTAACCGGCAATATTGCTCGGGGAACCAGTCTTTTGACTCCCAGGAGGATCCCATCACAACAGCGATAAAGGGATCGCTTATCTCAGCGACGATGCTTGGCGCAACAGCCTTCAAATCAAGCGAAGAAAAGCCGAATTCCAGGGAAGCTGGCTCGGATAGCCCTAGGTATTCCGTAAACTTCAGATAATGACGCAATTTAGGCAATTCGTCGCTAACGTAATCGATTTGTTCATTATTAAAGAACCAATTAAACTCCTTTGCATTGCGTCGATTGAAACCAATCCGTTTTTTTGCCCTTGAAAGCAGCGAGAAAAAGCCACTCTTAAAGTGACGCTGAAGGTCGAGGGTAATATCAAAGCGTTCTTGAGCTAAATCCTTATACAGATTCCATACCGCTGGAACACTACTGGAACGGTTAAAGACTATCATCTTATCAATTTGGGGATGAAAGCCTACCAGTTCAGCCCACTTAGGCTCTACGAGCCATGTTACACTACTCTCTGGTAGATGATTTTTAATATGAGACACTAAACATAGCCCTCGCACCACATCCCCCAGGGATCCCATCAGAATGATCAGAATCGAAGGAGATGGCTTTTTAGTAGAAGTTGCGACCATAGCTGTCTCTCTAACGTTCACTTAACTTCGTAATTTTTCCCAAGCCCTGCACCCAGCGTTTCGCAGAGCATCTCCGGCAACCGATGCTTGATTACCGCGCGCCGCCAACGACTAAGGTATTGATCTCGCAACTTATTTTTATTTCTCCGAGAAAGACAGGCCTTGTCAAAATCGAGGAGAAATACCCGGCCACCACTGTCCACCAATACGTTGCCGGGATGCAAATCGACATGAAAGATATTATTATTGATAAGAGTGGAGACCTGATTGATGAGATCTTTCATCACAATGTGAGCACGTTCCTCATCTGCACAACTGAGTTCAGCAAGTGTTTGTTTTTCTTTAATCTCTCTGGTTACAAGCCACCCTTTATAAAACAAGCCGCCCCGGAAGGCATAGACAATCGGTTCGGGGGCACTTACACCGAGGTTCCTTACTTTCTGCAACAGCTCATACTCAATCTGACAACGCGTTTTTCCCCACTTCAGATATCTCCGTTTGACCATGTATCGAATAAGCCCTCCACGGGTATAATACTTAACCACCACAGATCCTATCCCGTCAAGCTGAGCAATGGTAACCGAACTTCTTCCACCAAGGACCGAATCAACGGCATTGGTAGGCGTATTAAAGAGTCTGATGAGCTTCTTCAATTGTTGGTCAGTAAGATCTGACGACGATCCGAAATGATACGAATCATATGTTCTGGTTAGTGCCGTACTCATTACACACTACGTATAGGGTCTCCCGCGTTTCTCCAAGCGATATACATCCAAATTCCCTGACTGAGACCTTAACATATCGAAATGATAAGAATTCTTTGTTGTGTCACGGAATTATAGAGAAACGAGGCTTGTGTGTCAAGCAGGTTGTCGTGTCAACATATGGTGATTTGAGGTGTTGCGGCCGAAATAATCCGGTCGTCGTCTGTGGCCAGGAGGATCTGCGACAGTTCGGGGCACCGCCTGGCTCGCTCAAAAAGTGCCAAAACATGGGCCTGCCGAGAATCTTGGCCAGCGGCTTGCAGGGAAAACGCCTGGATCCGTAGCGTGCTGGGATAACCCCGTAGCATTTCGGTAGTTTATTCATTGTATTAAAAATTGGGCATTGAGTCGGGCGGGATAAACCCTGGTCCAGACCTGGAATTGAATCATGTTTGCTTATGCCGGGCATGTCGCGCCAGGGTGAGCCCGCCCCTACATGTCACACAGAGAGGTGTAGGGGCGGCTTTACGCCGCCCGCAAAACCTAATCCGCATTGAGCCGGCTTTGTTCATGGGCTATTGAGAAATTCGGCAACAAGACGGCAGGCGCGGGTAGTGCCGCCCTGGCGGTCTTTCACGTACGTAAGGGCCGCTTCACGCACTTCTTCGTGCGACGGCGATTTTGTCATGCCCTCCACCAGGGCATCCGCAACCTCCTTCCAATCGGCTGTATTGCGGACAAGCCCCTGCTCCACGATTTCGCGGCCCACCCAGGCGAAGTTTTCCCAGGAGGGGCCGATAACCGGGACGACTCCGCAGGTGAGGGCTTCCAGAAAATTCTGCCCGCCGAGAGGCACGAGACTGCCGCCCACGAACGCGGCTTTTGACAGTTCATAGGCCAGGGTCAGCTCGCCGAAGGTGTCCCAGAGGATAACCGTTCCGTACCGGACGTGCGTTTTGGTTTTGGACCGCAACGCCCATGGTATCGCCAGACGGTCCAGGGCCTTTTCCCAGTATTTTATCCTGTGCATGTGCCGCGGAAACAGCCCGATAACAGTCTCGGGCTGCCTGTGGTGGATATCGACAATAATCCTTTCCACGAGGGGTTCCTCCTCGCGCCTGACGGAACCGAGCACAAGCAAAGGTGTGCCGTGCCGAAGAATTTTTTCGAGTGGATTTTTTGTGTTGGGCACGGGCTCGGTGGGACCGAGCCGGTCGAATTTCATGTTGGGCATCACGTCCACGTGTTCTTTGCCGAATAGCGTGGCGAAACGTTTGGCGTCGTTTTCGGAGACGGCGAGAATTTTATCCGGCCTGAGCGTATGCCAAAGCGAGGGCCAGGCGAGGTACCTGGTCAGGCTTTTCTCGGTAATCCTGCCGTTTATGATTATTGTCTTACAGCCGTATTTTCTTAACGCAGCCAGAAGACCGGGCCACATCTCCGATTCCAGAAGAACCACGGTCTTGGGGCGAACGTTCCTGACGGCCGTATCCATGATGGCAGGCTTGTCAAACGGAAAATAGGCCGCGCATACGCTCACGTACCTCTTGTTCGGAGTGATGTCGTCGATAGCGCGTTCCAGGATTTCTATTCCCTGGCTGGTGTTGGATGTTAACATGACCCTTACCGGATGGGCGGGCCTTAAGTTTTTCAGGATCGCCCAGGCGAGATACGATTCGCCGGCAGAGGCGGCTTGAATCCACAGGTCCGCCGCCTGCACCTTGTGCTGAAGCGTCCGCTGCTCGAATCCCTCGGCAAGGCGGTGGTTAAGGCGAAGCGCCGGAACGGCGAGCCCCCAGGCCAGGTTGTATAGCCAAAAGGCGGCTTTTTGTGCCAAGTTGTTCGCCATGGGTTCATTCACAACCGTTTGGGATGGCTATCACTATTCTTGTTCCCTCAAGACCGGGTTCGATGAGCCTGGGGATGACGTCTTCAAAAGAATATCCCGCTTCCGCTGCGCCCCGGGGCAGAAGCCTGGTCGGAGTTATGCCGGAAAGCATGTTTGTGCTGGAAACTTCCTTTACGACGAAGGATAATAGTGAAAAAGCCGTAGTGTGTCAATTTTAAATCACCCCCCCCAAAAATGGACTTGTGTTGGGCGTTGACAGCTTAGCTTTTGTTTGTTACTCGTTAGCGGCACTCTTTGAGCGGCGGAGCCGCGTCGTATAAAATCGCGAAGCGATTTTATGAGGATATCTATGGCAGGGAAAAGAGAAGAACAGGGGCAACAGAGATTGAGAAAGTCTCAAGGTTTTACCGGCACATTAACAGCTTTTATTGCAAGTATCCCACAAAAGCATATTGCTCATGTTGGCAGATTATTGGGGATGTTTGCATACATCGTGGATCTACGTCATCGACGCATCGTGAGGCGCAATTTGCAATTCACCCATCCTGAATGGTCCCGGGAAAGCATCCAAAAACTCTCCAAGCGTGTTTTTCAAAACATAGGGATTACCCTTACGGAAATCTGTCAAATGACGTGCTTTTCCAGGGAGGATATACTGGGCAAAGTCCGAATCAGAGGAGAAGAGAATTTGCTTAACGCTATAAAAAGCCCTAAAGGGATTATCATGATTTCGGCTCACTTGGGGAACTGGGAAATGGCTCCCCTATTGGTTTCTTGCTATCTCCAGAAGCCCCTGGTATTGGTGGCCAGACAGATTCAGTCCAACACGCTTGGTCGCTGGATTCATAGACTTCGGGGTCGTTTTGGCAATATTGTTCTAGATAAGAAACGGGCATTACCCAAAATGGCCCGGACCCTACGTAATGGGAAAGCATTGGGATTATTGATCGACCAGGGTACCAAACGCTCAGAAGGGGTTGAGGTTTCTTTTTTTAACCGGACTGTCACCGCGACTCCCGCCGCTGCTTTGCTGGCCAGACGATATGATAGCCCGGTCCTGCCAGTTTTCTGCATAAGAGAAGCAGACGATACGCTCACCTTGGTCGCAGAACCACCTCTTGCCGTGAAGAGAACAGAGGACTTGCGTGCTGACTTAAAGGAAAACACACAGATTATGACTTCAGCTATCGAAAAAGCAGTAAGGGCATATCCAGAGCAGTGGTTTTGGTTTCACAAACGCTGGAAACGGCGGTATCCATATCTATACCCGGAAGATCTGGCCAGGCGACAACGGCGCAGAGAAAAGAGGTGGGCCGGATCGACTAAGGGGTGAGGCCATGGCCTGATTCAATAAGAGATTCCCCGTGACGGTTGCCCGATGCTCAAATGTGAACTATTAGATGCGCCCCCATTAGCAATGTTTTCTAACTACAATCTCAATTGAATACTCACCATTTTCACTACATTCTTTTGCATATACTATTTCATGATTAGTCAAAACTCTTTTAATAAGTGGAACAACACCTACAGTATCCGGCGGATCATCTTCCTCTACCAAAAAAAAATGTTTATGATCTGGATTCTTGGCTGAAGGCAGTGTTTTTTTCTCCTCATATAAATGTCTGTGTGGAATATAAATAATCAAATATCCATTTCTTCTTAATACATTCCACCAACTTTTTAATGCCACTTCCAAATTTATCAAATGCTCAAGCGTATGAGAAGAATAAACAAAATCGAAATTGTCGCTTTCCAGCCCTTTTAAATATTGTGCATCGCCATGTTCTATATCCCAACCCTGGCAATTTGGCACTACTAAATCACCACCATATCCAATATCTATCCCGCTGCCTTTGCAGTATTTTTCAAAAAAACCTTCTTTTACACGACGAGGTCTTGCTTTAGTTGTTTCTAACTGACTTGTAGCACGTCCGAATACACGACGCCTTATTAATTTAAATTGATGCGAAAAGCTGAAAAACTTATAAATTTCTGCTGGCAATATATTTTTTAGTCTTAATTTAAAGTAACAGGAAAAATTGCTGCAAAATTCATAAGCTTTGGCAGGTAAAAGTTTTCTTAATCTTTTTCCCATTTAGTCTCCAGGAATCACAGTCTGTTATATATTGTATTTAATGCCTTCTACTACTCCTTGAAATGTATTGACTGATTTGCGATGTTTAAATAAATACCTAAAAAATCTCTCGATATTTTTGTATATGAGCCAAAACATAAATCTTAGTCTCAAAGGAAAGCTCAAATATTTTCTGGCTATTATTATTTTTTCCGTGTTAGAAAGATTTGTTTTTAGATTTTTTGTATTTGATTTTTCATCATTCAAAGCGATACTGGCGCCTACTTTATGAAATATTTGTGCTTCTGGTATATATATTATTTTATATCCATTTTTCTGTACTTTTAGCGAAAAATCTAGATCTTCATAATACATAAAATACTCTTCCGGCAAAAAGCCTATACAATCTATCAAATCTTTCTCAAAAAACCATAAACAACCTGTCGCAAAAGACACCTCTTTTATTTCATTGTATTGGCCATTATCAATTTCGCCGCCTCCATAATGTCTCCCTTTACATTTTTTCTTATAGAAATATCCTCCTGCAAACCATATTCTTTTATTATTATTATCATCATCATAATAATATATTTTGCCGCATAATAATCCTATTTTGGCAGTTTTATTAGTTTCGTAATATCTTATAAAGGTTTTATTTAAGCTCTCATCTGTTATGGTATCGTTATTTATAACAAGGAAGTAATCAAATTCAATATGTTTTATGGCATATCTCATGCCAAGATTGATTCCGTAAGCATACCCACCATTTCTGTCGCTTTTTATTAAGACCACTTGATGAGTTGCTTCAAATGCTTTGTTTAGCATATGGATTGATTCATTTGGAGAACAATTATCTACAATGATAATTCTATAATATGCATAGGTTTCATTCAATAGACTCTCTATTGCTTCTATTGTATCTTTATAATTATTATAATTAACCGTTATTGCTACTGTTCTTTTCATATAAACTTGAGCTGAGCTCGCCTCGGGATTATGGCTGTTGTTCTAAAAGCTTTTTATTGCTAATTAGAACTTCTTCCCAGTCCACTAGAGGGGTCATTGATGATATATGCATATGAGTGGCTATTCCTGGAACCGGTGATAAACATAAAGCCTTTCTCCAAAAGATTCGATGTCCGTAGAGTTTACGGCTCAAATAACGATCGCGAGCTCCGTTTGCTGCTTTTAGAAGAGATTTTTTGAAACAGTGGACAGTTTTTCCTTCTGTTAAAAAAGTAAAAGTCGTGTTGGAGATTTGCCGCCAGTGGCAGTTGGAACTATGAAATAGGAGTGAAACTTTATTTAGATTCGAGCGATAACGATCTGGATAATCTGGGGGATGAACAAAGAGGGGCTTCCGGCTTAGTTGCCCGGTGAACCATTTCTTCCAAAGCTCCTTGGGTTGATAAGATAAAATGGCATGGCGATGTCGGATCAATTCATCGATGCAAACAAATGTTTCTTTCCGATGCAGGTAATCATCTTCACAGAAGTATATCCAGTCATTTTCAGGTAATTCAAGAGCTTTTAATATACTTTGCCGGATTGATTCATCGTTTCCCATCTTATAGTTACTGACTGAAACCGGGAATTGCTGAAAAAAATGCATGGTTTCTTCAGATAGTCCATCTCCTAGAATGTGGATATGATGAGGAAAACTCTTTACCGCTTCATATAAGCTCACAAAGCATATCCTAATCAACTCCTTTTTCTTGAGTCCAAAGGGTCTATCTGTTCGATGCACCGAAAAAACAGCGTCACAGGTTCGAAAAATAATACTGTAATGAATGTCAGTATTGTTCAATTCAGTCTCTCTTCAGACGGACAGAGATTTCCTAATAATCTATGGGAATTGAAAATGCAAACACTTCAACTTACAAGGGCATCTAGTACGTCTTGCACTCGAATTTCATCCATGCTTGAGCGGCAGATCACAGTATGATTGGGCCGCCGCGGATAGGGTGCCGATCTTTGTAAGTACCGCGGAATAAATAATGCAATTAGATTAATATCAGTCGCACAGGCCACATGTAACGCCCCAGTATCTGAGGTAATATAATATTTAAAATAACTCATAAGGGCGGTTAAGTCCAAAATAGATGTTTTTCCAATAAAATCGATAACATGATTTGATTTTTGTTTAAAAGCTTTGCCAAGGAGTTTTTCGCCCTTTGAACCCGTCAAGACGAAGCGTATTCGATGGTCATTTTTTCGTGCGGCAGCTTCAAGAACAATGAAATTCTCCAAAGGCCACATCCTCCTAAGTTTCAAAGGTTTCCAAAATAGAGGCTTCCAAAATTTCTTGCCTCGTTTTGCAATGCCGTGGCAACCCAAATGGCAGCCAATTAGTATATCATCGTTCAAGGACGCCCCTTGGGAGAGTAAAAGGTCTTTTGCCTTGGCAAAGTGACGGGATTGAGGATAAAGGTCGTATCTGCGATCGTTTTCTGAGATATCGCATTCTAACAACGATTGAATAAACTCAAGAGCTTGTTGAGCTGCGTGTTTATTGTCATCCGGGGGCAATTGGTTAATTACATCCACCTTTAACCAATGAAAATATTGTCTTGCTTTGTCACTATCATGGATATTGATGCCAATATCATAACAACCAATTTTTCGCTTGGTTTCTCTTTTGGTTGGCAATACGTTAACCTGGTTTATGCTTGGATTGTGGGCCAACACACTGCCTGCAAGGTCGGTCAGGCAGATGACATCAATTTTGATCTCAGGACGGTTTTTTTTTAATAGTTTTATAGCAGGTGTATAACGAATCGTGTCACCTAATCGAGCCGGCAATACCATAACCACCCTTTTGTAAGGAAATATCACCTAAAAACACCTCTTACCACATCGAAACAAGCTGGCAAAAAACTTTGTGATTTTCTGATTCATAAACTGAACGTTGTTTGATTCATTATTTCTTTAAACATTCTTCCAATCTTGGGAAGGTCTTTCCAATTTTGGAAAAACCGTTTTATATCCTTACGGTGAGCGGAAAGAAAACGTCTGCGACTGTGATGGGCACATATACCTTCAACGTCAATGAGTACAGGTTCCTGCTTGTGAATCAGAATATTGGTAGCCTTCATATCACCGTGACTGATTCTTGCTGATTCCAGGTTCTTGAAAATATCAGCAATTCGGTGTGCAACTGCGGATTTCTCATGGAGATCACCTTCGTCAAAGAAATTCAAGGCATGAGGGCCGTCAAGATATTCACTTATGAAATAGGCTTTCCTTCGAAACGGGCCACAACGCTTCTCCAGCATGGCAACAGGTCTTGGCGTTGCGATACCTAACAACAATAACAGATGTGCATTGCGCCAGGAATGGGCGGCTCGCGTTGCCATGAAGCTCCGCCGGAGCCCATGGCCAAAACTTTTGATGTTGTAACGTTTTACGACCAAATCGTGACCATCAAGTTTAATTCTGCCAACCGTGCAGGTATTCCCTCTTTTGAGCAAGAGCTTGTTCTGCTTATCTAACAACCGATCAGGGCTTTCCAAGAAGGCTTCCATTGTGTGTGTGTAATGGGCCCGCTTGCAAAGCATGAAACGGGTAAATGATTTTCGAGAAACAATTTCAGTGGATTCCCGGAAAAGCTTTTTCATATATCTTCTTATGCGTTGCCTCCGTGAGCGCTCAATTTTCGACTGTAATTTCCGAAAGTAATCATTTCTGTTTTCCCATCCGCGTGACTCGGTATAGTCTTTGTAAAGGTCTTGCAGCAGAGAACAGTCCTGTAATGTCAATTGAGCGAACAATATGGCCAGATTTTTCAAGCTCTCCGGTACTTTCAAAGGATGTCCGGTCTTATTCTGTTTGATGGAAGCCCCGTCCATGGAATAGATCGTATGGCTCTTGATAAGAAAATTATTCAGGTGCAAATCTTGTTGCTTTAGTCCGGCCTGATGCATTTTAGCGAGGATTAGCACTATCCGGCAAAACAGATCGCGCTTCTTATCCTGACTCCTTAAGGCATTCCATACTTGCTCGAAAGTGCCGGCGGGGTGAATATATTCGAATAATAAGACGCCAATCGCTGTGTTTTTCGCATTCCCAATATATAACAAATCGGGTGTCATAATACCTGCTCCTAGTAACGCCCGCGTTCCCTCTACCTCTCGTCTAAGATGACGATGAATTTGTAAAGGTCGATAGAACAATTTTGCAACGACCTGCTTTTTACCCCACTTGCCTAACAATACTGTTCGTCTTCCCGGGATAATTCGCAGCAGTCTTTCACAATGCAGAACATCATTACTATCCTCTAACGACAAACAAAAGGGCAATTCTATGCTGCGCCCTGCCTTTCGCAATCGTTTTTCATTATAAGAATTCATGAACTTAGTTCGCTTCGCTCCACAATTGGTCGAGTGGTCGAGTGGTCGAGTAGTTGAGTGGTCGAGTGGTTGATTGTTTCAAGTACCTTACAACTTGACGACTCGACTATTTAACTACTCGACTAAAGTCACAGGAATTTCAATAGGTTCTAGAAATTCCGGGACGTTAAATTATAGAAGGATTGTTGGATCTTTTTGAAAAAATTCCCGATAAAGCGCAACGGCACGTCTCTTCACCTGCCACCAAAAGGGTTTGTGTTCGTCTAGACATGCTCTCAATGGCTTGTTTCGGTATACCCGAATAAATCGCAATAAATCACGCTTGGTTAAACCGATGTCCATACTCGAAAAGTACAAAGAACCGATATCTTTGACTCGCCAACGTCTTGGGATACGACGACGTATTTGCATGCGGTGCAGGTCGATGAGATAAAGACTTAAATGGCGGGGATCAATTGTCTCCGGCCCTGCCGAAATATCGAGCAAAAAATGGCAGATGTAAAAATCCCGATGGTTGATTCCATGTTTATGAAGTGTTCGAGCAATCTTTGCTACTTCCGTGATCAAGGCTCGTTTCAAGGCATAACTGGGTGGTGACGTTGGCCAGTCCCGACAAAAATCTTCAAGACTTACGGTATTAGCCAATTCTTCCATGATAACAAAGGATTGAAGCCGCGCAGGGTTCCAGCCTCTTTTGCCATATCCCACTAAGTGCATGGTCCTAATACCCAATTGCTCAAGGCGTTGGATCGCCCGCCATTCTGTTTCTGCGCTAATGACTGGCAGACGTAATTGCAGCAGATCTCTTAATATCCTTTTCCAGCCTACCCCGTGATGGAACTTCGCGAAATAATTCTTGTCATTAAGGGTAAAACGCAACGTTTTACGGCCATCTTGTTCGCGATAGACCCTGCCGTCAATAGCGAATAATCGATCAAAGGTATCTTGGACATGCCAGCGTTCTATCCAGGCCTTAGGTAACACTAGCATGCTGCCACCCGTTCGATAATGTCCGCAGCCTTTTCAGGCAGGCTGAAGACATCTGTGTTGGCAACATAATCCCTACCATTGAGTTGCCACTGATTTTTTTTCTCAGAAGTTAACATTAAAGCCAACAGTTCATTGAGTCTTTCTTGCTCAAAGGGTGAGGGCACTAATTCTCCGGCACCAGCACGTTCAACATGATAACTGTAACCACAAACATCAGTTGCCAAAACCGGCAATCCTGCCGCCATAGCCTCAATTAAAACCATACCGGCCATTTCCCGGTAGGCAGGGTGTAGTAAAAGGTCCGCTGCCACTAACAACCGGGGGACATCCTCGCGACCCCCGATAAAGCGTACTTGTTCTGCAACGCCTAATCGTTCGGCTAATTGCCGAAAAGGTCTTGTTTTATCTTCACCCACGATCAATAAGATTGTTTTTTCACGAAGACTGGATGGTAAAGAGGAGATGGCCCGGATCGCCCGATCAACACCTTTGGTTCTAAAACCAGAGCCAACCATTAAGACGATGTTTTGATCTGATCCGATAGCCAATTCATTACGTAATTTAGCGCGAACCTCCGCAGCATTATTGGGCGCCAACCGATCCCTGGCAATTCCCGGAGGCAAAAAGTGAAAACGCTGTTCGGCAGTACCGTAATAACCCATGAAAAACTTTTTTTCTTGTTCGGAGATCAATAGAATCTCTGTCCTTGACGCTTTATCAAAAACGGATCGTTCTAAACTCAGTAGAGTTCGACAACGTTTCGTCAAACGATACCAAAAGCTTCTTTCAAGTGCCTTGGCGGCAAAACAGGTATCTGCGGCAAAATAGACATCTAAACCGGGCATCTTATTGAATCCGACGACAGCATTATAGTGCTTTCCGGCTAGAGATTTACCGAGCCTCTTAGCAAACGATTCATAGCGCCGGTGATTGGTAAAGCCCCAAACCGGAAGTGTTGAAACCTGCAAACCGTCCGGTATCTCCCCCTCCAAGGAACCGGTATACACATCCACTTGATGACCACGCGCCAGGCAGGCCTTGGCTATCCGCAGAAAGTCTCGCTGTAATCCACCAAAGGGAAAATATTTAAACAGGCAAAATGCAAATTTCATATCGGTCCTTAGAAGCTGTTTCAAAACTTTTTGACGACTCCATTTTGGCCATTTTTGTCAAAAGTTCTTAGCGAAGCGAGCTTAGAACTTTCAAAAATGGCCAAACAGACCAAGGAAAAGGGTTTTGAAATAGCTTCTAGAATGCCTTGCTTTGAAAAATGACGACGGTTCCACGTTTCCCTGGAAACCTTTGTACTTCCTCGTAGCCTGACGGAGCTGGAAATCCGGCCAGTTCACGTTTCTTACCCCTGAGGACTATGTATGATGACTTGTGCCGCGGGTCCAGCTTACTTATGTCCCCGTGAATATCGATAGGGGCAAACTCTCTGTCGGCGTAAAAAGCTATGCGTCTGTCATTGGTAAGAAGAGAGGCCCCAACAGGGCTGTGGCCGGCCAGCCACGATCCAGCCAGCCGGATGTTTTTCTCTCTGCCGGCCTCATACATAAGGACTTTTGCGGCAGGCGAAAGAAGTAACACGAGGATCATCGTTGTGGCCGCCCACCGGCTCCATCCTTGCTGCCAGCGTTCCCGCTGCCATCGCCAAATGATTACAACGCCCTGGCCTGCCCACAGGGTTAAGATCAGAGCGGGTGTATAGATAAAACGGTTACTATACCAGACATCTTGAAATCGCAACAGCATAGCTATCAATAGGTAGGAGGCAAAAACCAATCCTAGAACCCATCGAAAGGAGCTGGGCACATGCCGCCAGGTTTTCAGGCCAGCCAAAGAGGCAATAAATATGGCCGGGTGAACCATCCGCAGCAGACTATGTGCAAGGCCGATAAGATAAATAAATGGAATATAATGGCGGGTGAGTGCGAAAAAACTTTGTGAATAGCCTCCATCGGGCAGTTGCTGTTCCAAAGTCCTTAGCATTTCGTAATACAATCGGTATTTTTCAACTACCAGGTAAAGGTTGTGTTTCACTGACAGTAATTCCGGAAGTCTACTGGTGGGTAGTTCCCCCCAGCGAAAAGCGACCCAAGCTGCCAAGGGAGCGATGCATGCTGGACCAACAGAGATCAAAATGGCCGCCATGCCTGTCCGGCGACTGATGGACAGGCCGCGGCTGCCCAACAGACAGGCCACTGGAAAAGCTAAAAATAAAAGTGCACCTTCAATCCGTGAAAGAGTGGATAGCGCAGCCATCAGGCTTGCAAGAGCAGCCCAGCGCCAGTTCCTTGTCTCCAAGAGGCGCCAGGTAGCCCATATGCCCCAGGCCAGAAAAAAGAGAAAGGCTGGATCACGTACAACGTCCACAGCGTGCCGGTTAAAGTATGGGCTGGTCGCCAGTAGTGCCCCTCCCCAGAACGCGGCGGTATCATTCCATACCTCCCTTACTAAAAGGTAACAAGGTACCAGCATTCCGGTAAGAAAAAAAACTGAAAGAACCTGTCCGGCCAACGCAAGGTCTGACACAAAAAACCGGTGTACCGCGGCAATAAGGAGCGGGTAGAAGGGCATGGGATAGACTTCGAGGGCTGCCTTAAAATCTCCTGAGAGGTAATGTCGGGCAGCTTTGAGGTAAAGAACGGCATCTGGGTTGATCACCTCGACCCGAAGGAGGACCCAGAGCTTAAAACACAAAGATAAAATAACCAGTAGACCCAGCTTTGCCCGCCAGTCTTCAAAGTAACGGTGTATCGACAAGCGAGGGAGTATACTCAACATCGGACATTCACCACATAAGAAAGAGTTACGCCATTGATGATTTTGTTTAATGTAGATTCGACTGTTCGTCAAGTTATAAGATCGCTCCGCGATCTTATGTAACGCGGCTTCGCCGCTCCCAAAAAGGAAATTCCTATACAATCAAGGTAGAAAGTCGGAGGAGCCTGGGAAGGCGATATCGGATATAGTATTGCATCGTGGGTTTTCTATTTTAGCCCGTAGTTATGCGGCGTTCCAGAGATTTTAAAGATGACCACGAAAACACCCTATTCATCAGTTTCATCAGGCCTGGTTGGGCCTTTGGCAATCTGAACATCCATTACTACCCGAAAATATTCTTTCCAAAGTCTATTCTTGATTCCCTAAGCTACGCTCGAACAGCCTGACATTTTTGATTTTCTCTAAGATGGGTTGTATCCTCAAGTGATGCTCTGGTGGCACCAAGAGTCCTGGTATGCAACGATTAACAGGAAGCCCCCCGGGATGATTCAGGCTCGCGTTTACCTCATACCGCTTTCGCTGTGCCTCGGATTCCAGAAAGAGCAGCACATCGGTCATATTTCCAAAGAACCCGCCCTCGTCGATCTGCTCGATAACCTGCAAAAAGAGAGTATTCACTGTGACCAAGAACGGGTCCACCACAGCGGAGGCGATTGTCTCACACTTCTGTGTCGAAAAGAAGCACCGGCAGCCGAACGGTCGTTCCGGATAGATAAGACATTCGTTGTTTGAAAGAAAGGGGCAGGCAGCTCGGGGCCAGTCGCTCTTCTCTTCGGGTGGGTCCTCCCCCTGCATACAGAGGGCTGCAAGCTCATTGGTGGTGACGGTGGGCTGAAAGCGTTCTTGGTGTGCTGAGCGATGGAGGCGCTGAAAGAGATCTATCTGCCCCGAGGAAATCAAGTGCTCGACAATCCAATATCCTTCCAGGGTAGTCATGGTAACGTTTTGGGTACAGCACGCCGCACAGCCCCGCACGCAAGCCACACTCAGGCGCGTTGAGAAGGTCTCATAAATATCGTATATCTGACCCAAGATATCTAACTTGTCTGAAATCTCCATACAGGCCTAAAAGGTTATGTTCGGAATTGTCCGCTGGTTCCGTTATTGCTAATTATTAAATTCGAAATCCGAATATCGAAACTCGAAACAAATCCGAATATCGAATGTCCAAATGTTCTAAACTGTAAGTGCGCCAGCCTGTGCGTGGTTGCACACAGACAGGATTTTAGTCGCATTATGAAATGATAAGATTCCTTATCGTTTTTAGTTTTGAATTTTTGTCATTTGACATTGTTTCGGATTTCGATATTCGAATTTCAATTGGAACAAATACAAAAAAGTTGTGTCAGACATCGACAATGTGTTGTCGATGTTACGTCACTAAGCGCCAAAGCTCCTCCTTATCCTTCAATGAGTTGGCTTGCCGTCATCTCAGGCGGGATGTCGATGTTCATGAGCTTGAGAGCGGTGGGGGCGATGTCGGCCAGTTTGCCGCCTGATTTGAGCTTTTTACCTTTGGCTTTCCCGCTAACATAGATCAGCTCCACCGGGTTAAGGGAGTGGCTGGTCTTTACGCGTTTGGTGTTCGGGTCGATCATCTCTTCGGCATTTCCGTGATCGGCGGTAAGCAGAATTTCACCTTCCAACTGAAGGAGCCGGTTGATGCAATCTCCAACGCATTCGTCTACCACCTCGACGGCTTTTGTTGCAGCAGCCATGTCGCCAGTGTGCCCCACCATATCGCAGTTAGCGAAGTTGATGGCGATAAAGGCATAGTCACAGCCATCTTTGACGATTTCGAGAAACTTGTCTCGCACGTCGTACGCATTCATCTCAGGGTGCGAGGCGAACGTTGCGGGATCATACCGGCTCTTTACCTCAATCTGATCCTCCCCCGCATATGGCCTGGTCGATTTCCCGTTGAAGAAGCTGGTCACATGCCGGTATTTTTGTGTCTCGGCAAGGCGTAGTTGCTTGAGACCCTTGTTGCTGATGACCTCTCCGAGGAGATTCTTCATCCCGCCTCCGGAATCTATGGCCCCAAGCATGAAGCGCGGAAACTCATTGTAGTACCGGGTGAGACCCACGTACAGACAACCTGGCCGGCGCGACCGCGTTCCCGGGTAGTCATCCTCGACAAAGGCCATGGAAAGCTGAATGGCGCGGTCCTGCCGAAAGTTCGTGTGGAGAACCGAATCGCCGTCCCTGACCCCATCGTAATCCCCGATAACGTAGGGCGGGATATACTCGTCAAACATCTCAACGCGGTCTGGTGTCTTGTCCTTTGCGTAAGACTCCTCAACGGCCGCCCCGGCGGTTTCGGCTTTCCGGCCAGTGGCGTTTACGATACACTCGAAGGCGGTGCTGGTGAGGTCCCAGTCCCTGGAACGATCCATGCCGTAATAGCGTCCCATGAGGGTACCCACACGGCAGTTGCCCACCTCCTTCATAGCCTGATTCAATTGATCGATGTATTGGAGCGTCGAGCGGGGTGGTGTGTCGCGGCCGTCGGCAAATATATGCACCATGATCTCTTCCACACCCCGTTTCCGGGCCGCACTCATGATTTTAAACATTTGATCGCAGTGGGCGTGCACGCCTTCGTCCTGCAACAGGCCCATCAGGTGGAGGCGCGAGTTGTTCGTCTTGCAGTTCTCAATTAGGCGTTTGAAATCCTCTGCTTCGAAGAGTGAGCCGTCCACCATGGCGTCGTTGATCCGCTTAAGTTCCTGGATTACAATCCGGCCCGCGCCCATGTTCAGGTGGCCGACTTCGCTCGATCCCTGGTAGCCGCCCGGCAGACCCACAGGCTCTCCCGAGGCATGGATCAGCACCCAGGGATAATTCGCGAGATACGAATCCAGGTTGGGTGTCCTTGCCGCCCTGACCGCGTTTCCTTCGCTCTCCTCGCGATAGCCCCAGCCGTCGCGGATAATTAGTGCAACAGGTTTCACGAAAACTCCTTATCTACCGGTAGCATGGATTGGGCAAAATGACAATATTATTTGTTTTGACAGGAGGTTAGTCATTCTGATATATGAATCTTGCGGCATCCTTCATTCCTCGGTTTACACTTATCAAGGATGCGGGCGCCAAGAGATAAGTTCTTTTGTTCCTACTTTTTGGTGTCAGGTGTCAGGAGCGACAAACGCGAGACCTGCCCGCCATTGCCGT
>JAUWXF010000268.1 GCA_030616475.1 Desulfobacterales bacterium | reverse complement strand
GGGCAAACTAACCCAAAAGTCTAGATTTTTAATTTAGTGGCAAATCGGGTAGTTAGGCGTCTCCTGGCCACTTAGCGCAATGAATTCAACAAACCTATTTCCTCAAGTGCGAAATGTAAGTTAAAACTTACATTTCGCACTTTGAAAAAATATTTCCTGAATATCATCGCAATAAATACTGCAATTTCAATTAAGCAGAACCGGGACGTCCATAAATAAGTAAACAACTCTATAACTATCGTATTTTATTGCCACTTTTTTAGCCAAAGGATGGAAGCGAAGATGTCTCTCACAGAGCTCGCAGAGCCACAGAGAAACAATTCTTTGTTTGCCGGGAGGTACCGGCAAACAAAAAGCATCGCTGCCCTTCGGGCGAATCTTCGGTCTCACTGAACGAAGGCTAATGCCTCCCAGCTGATCGTTTAGCCGCTTTATTGCCCTTCTTACCCTTGCCATAGGCCGCAGGGGGTTCTTTGATATCAAAGCCGATCTTGCGGCGCGGTTTTTCTGGTGGGGTCATGAGTTCCGCAATAGCCTCAAAGACAATCTTGAATTGTTTGTCGTACTTCTTCTCTAATGCCGCCAGTTTGCGTGCAAGATCCTTGTGCGCGGCCAGCATTTGGCGAAGCCTGACAAATGTGCGCATGATCTCAATGTTGACTTGAATGGCCCTGTCGCTATTAAGGACGGTTGAAAGCATGGCGACACCCTGCTCCGTGAATGCGTGAACCCTCTTAGAATACTTGATTTGGGAGGATGTCACAATCTGTGATATCCTCATAATCTCATCACGGGTCAATTCAAACATGAAATCTTTGGGGAATCGCTTGATGTTTCGACGGACAGCTTGGTTTAATACCCTGGTTTCGGTTTCTTCTTGGGGTCGGACCAAGCCACCCTGCTGATATACCACGATAAAGATTCCCAAAATAGGTCTTTGAGACCTTAAAAGGCCATTTTCAGGGCCAAAATCATCACTGTAAAAACGCCCCCAACTTCTCCTTGATCATCTTGAGAAACAGGAGGTAGGTCAATTGCTCGATGTAATCGCCGTAGTCGATGCCGTCATGCCGCAGGGTGTGACAGAACCCCCAGAGTTTGCCTACTATGTCTGCCATAAACCTCCCATTTTGACAGGATTAACAGGATTTTCTCTTCTTATCCTGTCTATCCGGTAAGTCCTGTCCAATGCAAAATTCAATCTTTCCCCCCGTATTTGGCCTTGTGTTCAGCAATCTGCTGGAGGCGGACTTGTTTCGGATGCTTTTTGCGTTGAATTTCCACATGAAGGGTTGCCCCAAGAACCTCTGCGACTCGGCGTAACATGCTCAAGGAATGGCCCTCATAGGACGGGGATTCAAGGCGGCTGATTTGCTGTTGGGATGTTCCCACGCGTCGGGCCAGTTCTTTCTGAGATAATCCGGACTCTTTGCGTAAAGCAGCTAGTTGCAGGGCTACATCCCAAGCCTCGCCAGCCTTTTTGAAGCGCGCCGCGAAATCCTTATCTTTCAACTGGTCTTCAAGGTATGTATCAAAATTGGTCAGTCGTTTCATATCGGATTCCTCGCCAGCCAATCACGTTTTCTATCCAAAGCAACTTTGCGATCTCGCGCAGCAATCTTTGTGGCTTTACTTCGGATTCCATGTACAGTAATGATCCTCCGTCCTTTTACAAAAAAGTATAGCACCCTTGTATTGAGTTTCCCCACATGGCGTAGCTCTAAAAGATCATCTCCAATAGGCTTTGACAGAGGCGGCCTGTGATAGTGCCTGTTTCGCAATTTCGCGAGACCCGCCATGACGGCGGCAAAGTCTTCTGGATTAGATTCCTTAAGTTCGTCCAGAAACTCTCGCACCGGACATCTCCCCGAACTGGTTTCATAAAACTCTACACTGAATTCCATAATTAGTCAACATCAATATTGATGTATTGCTTTTCTGTGTTATGTATCCTGTTCATCCTGTAAATCCTGTCTAATGAAAAGTTCAGCATCAGGCTGCAATGGCCTGGTTGATTTCGCTGATAATCGTTTCCAGGTCACCCTCAAAGACCCTGTTTAGTTTACCCCACGAGGCCCCCTCCCGGGCAAAAATGGGCAGAAGATCGAAATCTTCCTTTTCCAACAAGAGGTTTTCGATCAGGTGTCTTCTGATCAGGGCCAGCCATTTTTCCTGTTCTTCTGTAAAAGCGCGATCCGACTTGACCTTCATCAGGGCCTTATCGACCCTTCGTTCTGCCGTGAGCAATTCTCCGCCGGTTGCTGCGTGGCGGATCATGGAGATGATATCTCCCAGTTCTTTGCTATAGGCCCGCCGAGAACCAGAACCGGGACGTCCATAAATAAGTAAATAACTCTATAACTATCGTATTTTATTGCCACTTTTTAGGACCGAGGCAAAAGGCTGAAAGCAAAGATGTCTCTCACAGAGCCCACAGAGACACAGAGTTTCTTGAGCTGAATTCTTGAGAGGAGAATTCAGCTCAACCTGCCTTTCCGCCAAGGAGGAAAACTATTACAGGCACTTGAGGGAAATCCGTCCATGAAATCCCAAGATTCGTCCCTATCACTATCATTCGACACGAGTGTCAATACGTTTTTCGTTCTGAATCTTCCTGGTACACGGGTGCAGTCCCTTCAGTATATCTTTCTGCCGTTGCTGCAAGCTCCTGTACCACAGCCTCTCTGAGATGGGCAATTGAGCTCATAGTTGATAGCAAAAAACCTGTTTTGCCTCAGACAACCGCAGACAACCACAGACAGATCTCTCACCCCGGTGGAATAGAAAACACAAGTACCCCGGTTGAATAAGCTTCGCCCCAGATGAATAAGCCCGCCCTGTTGAATACCCCGTAGGGGGTCCGCACAGCGGAATTCAACGGGGTAAACATTCCACCCCAGTACGATCTCTAAAAGACCTACGGGGCAGGCCCCAGTACGATCATCCAGACCTACCCCAGTACCATCTGCCGGAGCTACAGGGCAGGCCCCGGTTAAACAGTTTCAGGTTTAACCCCAGTACGATAGTGCCTACCTACGGGGCAGGCAGGGCAGGCG
>JAUWXF010000325.1 GCA_030616475.1 Desulfobacterales bacterium | reverse complement strand
TGCATTATGGAAACGGGCGCCTCGGCAACGGCCCTCAAATGAAGGTCAGTCTCCAAGGCATCCGTTCTATCCCACCATCTATTCTGTTCTCTGAGTTGGATGAGTTCCATTTTTCAGTTTACTGACACAAATATATCATTTTGTGTCAAAGCAGTATCAGGAATTGGCATTTTGGTCAAGGAAAAATTAGGCACACCAAACGCAGAGGAATTATGTAGAAATTACGGGAATACAGTGCCTGTGCTATAGCCCTGCTCCAGCAGCCTAGCGCAGAAAGCCTTCTGGTACCCTTGCATTTGCATGAATTGTTCGAAAAATTCTAGAATTGGCACTGAAGTGGAAAGAGGGCATGTGGGATTCAGGCAAAGAGTGTCCCCCGGTCGAGGCTCCGGTATTGAATAGCCTCTGAGACATGGTGCGCGGCAATGTCTGCGGCTTGTTCCAGGTCGGCAATGGTTCTTGCGATCCGCAGTATCCGGGTAAAGCCCCGGGCGGAAAGTCCCAGTTTGTCGATGGCCGCTTCAAGCAGGGCGTGGGAATCCCTGTCAACAGGGCAATATCTTTTGATCTGGCGATTGTTCATCTGGGCATTGCAGTGAATCCTGGTCCGTTTCAACCTCTCCAACTGCATGGCACGGGCCCGATTCATGCGCCCTTTAATATCGGCAGAGGTTTCAGCGTCGTTTTGACTGGCAAGGTCCTTGTAGCGCACAGCCGGCACCTCCACGTGGATGTCCATGCGATCCATCAGGGGACCGGATACCTTTGACCGATACCGATGAATCTTTGTATATGTGCACGTACATTCATGGTTTGGGTCGGAAAAGTATCCGCACGGATATGGATAACAAGAGTAGAGACCCGCTTAAGCGCTTAATATGCTTGGCAATACCTGTAAGCCCGCCGTACCTCAAACCGCCAAAACCCGCCACAAACGCGCTCGGCCTCCCAGAAAAAGACTATTACACAACAGGGGACATCTGTAAAGTTCTGAACCTGCATCCAGATACCCTGCGACACAGGTTCCGGGCAGGACATTACCCCGAACCTGCCCGTTTTGGAAACAAAAGGCGGTTTTCAGACAGTGAAATTATGCAGCTTATTAAAATAACAAAATGCCTTATTAAAAAAGGCGTGATAAAAGCAGGGAAATTATGAAAAGAGCCTGTCGAATAATCCCTATCCTGATAGTGTTCCTTTGGGCTTTTCCAGCCCTTCCGTCGCCAGATAAATACAGGGTAATCAGGGTGGTTGACGGTGACACAATTGTCGTTGATTATCACGGGAAATATGAAAAGGTGCGGCTGCTTTGCGTAAACACCCCTGAATCAGTCCACAGGGACAAGAAACAGAACGTCATCCTGGGGACCATTTGGGGACGTAGTTAACTTTTTAACTTAAGTTTACCCAACCAGCGAATATTTTCTATCCTTTGCCAGCTTCTCGCCTCGCATTGCTGATTTGCTGACAGCCGGAACTGAAATTTTTAGTTTGCGGGCAAGAGATGGCATGGTGATTCCCAGCTCTTTTGCCACCCAGTAGCATAAAAGGCTGCGGGCCTCGACAATGTGGCGATACCTTCCAGCAGCCCAAACATCCTCTGGCTTCATACCTAATACCCATCCGGAAATGAATCTCACAACACTGGGCACTGGCGTCAGTTTCCAATTCAGAAATGAGTAATTTTTCGCAAGGTCAAGGACAATTCCGCAGGACAGCGGAATTGGACAGCCGTCAGGCTGCCCGCAAGGGCGAGGGGCATGGATGCCCCGAGTCAATTCAAGGG
>JAUWXF010000359.1 GCA_030616475.1 Desulfobacterales bacterium | reverse complement strand
GTAACCAAAGACCCGGTATCCACCTGTGTTGATTGTCCACTGTCGGCTCAGTTTAGTCACATGGGAGCGATGACTGTCCGGCTGGAACATGAGGGAAAAGTGTACGGCGTGTTTTGTGTCTCCATCCCCAAAGAGTTCCTTGAAGATGAAGAAGAACAATCCTTATTCAAAGAGGTTGCGGGAGATATCTCTTTCGCCTTACACGGCATAGAATTGGACGAGGAGCGCAAGCGGGCGGAGGAGATGCCGCAGAAGCGCACATATGATCTTAATGAGCGGCTCAAAGAACTTAATTGCCTTTATGGTATTTCTAAACTTGTTGAGGAGCAGGAGATTTCGTTGGAGGAGATAACTCAGGGGGTTGTTAATCTCATTCCCCCAGCATGGCAGTATCCGGAGATCACTTGTGCACGAGTAATTTTGGAGGCTCAAGAGTTTAGAACGGGAAATTTCAAAGAAACCGTCTGGAAGCAGGCCAGCGACATCACTGTGCATGACGAGCGGATCGGAACTGTGGAGGTCTATTACCTGGAAGAAGTGCCAGAAAGAGATGACGGACATTTCCTGAAGGAAGAGACAAATTTGATCAACGCTATTAGTGAGCGATTGGGAAAAACCATTGAGCGCATACGGGGGGAGGAGAGGATAGACCACCTCAATGCCGTGTTGCGTTCTATCAGAGGCGTCAACCAACTCATCGTCAAGGAAAAGAAAATCGACAGGCTGGTTATGGTTAAAGGAGCTTGTGACAACATCATTGAAACTCGTGGTTATTACAGCGCCTGGATTGCTCTTTTGGATGAATCTGGGGGCATTGTAGAAACCGCTGAAGCCGGTTTTGCCAAAGATTTTTTACCCGTGATTAAACAGTTGAAGCGTGGGGAAATGCCCGATTGCGCCAGGAAGGCATTGTCGCAATCGAACGTTGTGGTAACCAAAGACCCGGTATCCACCTGTGTTGATTGTCCACTGTCGGCTCAGTTTAGTCACATGGGAGCGATGACTGTCCGGCTGGAACATGAGGGAAAAGTGTACGGCGTGTTTTGTGT
>JAUWXF010000199.1 GCA_030616475.1 Desulfobacterales bacterium | reverse complement strand
CAAACTAACCCAAAAGTCTAGATTTTTAATTTAGTGGCAAATCGGGTAGTTAGGCGTCTCCTGGCCACTTAGCGCAATGAATTCAACAAACCTATTTCCTCAAGTGCGAAATGTAAGTTAGAATGGCATTTTTCGGGTTGAAAATACTCGTTTAAGAAAATGGGATGGGTGAGTGGAGGGATGACCCCATTGAAAACGGAGACAAAATCCTTCTTCGCAATTATAACAAGTCGTTTTCCAGCAATAAAGCTTCCACCCTTGAAAGAAACTTTAGCAAAGGCTTAGGCTCTAGGCCATCAGGGAGGGCCTTATGTTCATAGGGTGCTTCGTAAGGGTGCAAATGCCATTCTCTGGATTCTCGATCTATTCCAAAAATTCGCTGCCTTCTTTCAATGAGCGCAAAAAAAAGGGAGCCTGTCAGTTCACCCAAAAACACTTGTACAAAGAGCCCAGCCCGGATATGAAGACCAAAGAAATAGTCGAATCAGTTCGTTCATTCACTTCCAGAGATTGCACGAACCACACCTGATCCAAGGCTTCTTGTGCTTCAGCGAGAAGGGCGTTGATGTTATACACGATCTTCTTTCTGCAACTCTGCCACTTTACGTTCCATCGTTGTAAGCCCGCTGACAGCTGTCTCCCATTCCATCGCATCGGACTCAACATCCCAGGTATATTCTTTTTTGTGCACAACCCTGCGTGCAACAAACTCCTCAAATGTCATTCCATACTTCTCTCTAAACGAGAGATCCACTCGGCGGTATTGTCCCGAGCGGCGGAGATATTCTGCTATAAGCAGGTGGCGCACCTTTGTATGTATATCCTGCCCGCCAAGTGGTGCTTCCTCTAGAAGTTGTCGCGTGCGATCTAATAATGAGGTTTCACCCATAACCATCACCTCCACAGATATTGAATTGATAAGAATTCGTTTTATGATAGGGTTAGTATAGGAAGAGTTGGGCTTGTGTGTCAAGGAAATGAGTAGCAACCTGGAGTCAGAGTACCAAGAAGAAGTCACACGTCGGGGAAGCAATGTGGATGGGAAAAATTGGGGGCATTCATGCTCCTGCTTCTGGCTTTGATAAGCGCCACTACGGTGGTTTTATATAGAAGGATACGGCTGCGAGGTCATAAGACTTAAAGCAGTATAGAGCCGTGAATTAGAAAGCGAGTTGCGGGCTGAATAATTTGAATATCACAGGTCTGATTCAGAACCCTGGTTCAGACGCCCCAATAGGTCTTTTACACGCTGGTAGGCGTCTTGCTTGATAAATGTCCGATATTCCGGGTCGAGCGTTCCTTCCTCTTTGGCCACTGATTCTGGACCGTCGGCATCTACAGAGTCGAAATGTTTGGCCAAGAGATTGAGTGCCACCCTTACACTATGGTTTTCCAAGTGTGGCTTGAACTCAGAGGCGAGAACCCTACGGTCCATAGGATAATTGGCTAAACAGAACCAGATGTCGTAGGCATCTTTCGATTTGTCCCGAAGCTCTAAAGCGTGTGCCTTCATTACAACAAAGGGAACTATACTGGCCGACTTTATTTCAGTCGCATATTCCATTCCGTCTGGAAGTCTACCTTGTCAACTCCATTTCAGCAAAAAGTTGAGTTTCAGCATTTGTTGAAAATTAACTCTATAATGAAACACCAGCTTGCCTTCAAAGAAGCCAAGCCTTTTCTCGGGGATGCGAAGATACTGGGGTTTATCTGTAAGAAAAGAGGAGGACGTCGTTGACTAAAATGCAATATTAAATTTGACCACATGAACTGCATCGTTTTGCCTAGTCCATAACCACCGGCTCTCGCAGGATCATGGCCATGGCATCAACAGCGTTCTGGGCGATGGCCGGATAGACTTTTGTCAAAGAGGCAATCTGTCTTAGATTGTCGGCCGCCCTGGAAACGAGCATGGCAAGGTCTCCTTCTGCCATCCCCGCAATCTCCAGAACCTTTTCCCACGGCTGCCCATTGGTCCACGCATAAATCGTGGCAGCGGGCCACAGGGCGATCGGCCTCACTTGAAACCCCTGCACTGCCTTTCGCTCCATAAGAGGGCCGAGGGCCTTTCTCATCCCGGAATAGGCTTTTATAAGTCGCTTGGGAATCTTTGATTCGTCGAGCTTTACCTCCATTTCCCGGTCATGGACAAAGGGTGCTACCAGGCCTGCCAGCAAGGCCGGGTCAGAACCCGGCAATACGCCCATCCGCAGCCCTTCGGCAATCATCAGCGGCTGATCAAGCCTGAGCTGAGACGCCCAGATGCCATCATGGGTTAGTTTGTCATCTTCGGTTACGAAACCTTCCTCTTTCAAGAATTCAAGGTGTTTCACAAAATCATTCCACAGCCGCATGCGGACGGCGTTTGAACTATCCCACGTCAAGGTGAACTCCTCAAGCACCGGCCTGAAAGCCCCCTTGGCCTTTCCGTGGCACATCTTGAAGTGGCTACATGCGTTGCAGATCAGGCGATCAAGCTCCTGTTCAAGTAGGAGGATGCGCTCCTTTAAGGGCCTGAGGGATGAAGTCACATTTTCTCTTGGGGGCAAAGGCTCCAGGATGGGTGGCGGTTCTGTCTGTGATGTTTCACCCAGCAATGCGACCAGCCCGACCAGGTCTTCCGGGGGGGGCAATGTCAGCACCCTGCCGAGGATGTGTGAGACCTTTTCAGGTCGAAACCATCTCATTTTTACGTGCTTGCCTCGTGTGGGAAGGCCCGGTTTCACGCGGCAAGCAAGCACACCCTGTTCATCCCGTTTGCTCTGTGGTCTAATTGCACAGTATATGCGGTCGCGGCGATCCAAAAAAAGGCGTCCCGGTACAAGGTTCGCCATCTTAGATAGCCTCGCCTCCAGTCCTTTAAGCCTGCGTTTGAGATCCGCGATTTCACGGATCAGGGCGGCCCGCTTTCTGGTCAGATCGAGCACGAATTGAGGTCCGGCACACAGGGCCTCCGGAACGAGCGCCATGAGGGCGCGACCGGCCTTTTTGAGCCTGCGATCAAGCCCTTTCTGCTGGTTGGCCAGGTTCAAATAGGTAGCAAACGATCTTTGAAAGATTGCCTTTATCTTTTCAGGGGTGTGAGACAAAAGGAGGTTCAAGACCATGGAAAAATCGACCTTGATCTGGCTCAGCACATCTTCAGGCGGTGAGGTACAAAGGTCTGCGATGAGCCGCAGGTCCATGAATTTCCCGGGAATGGCCACAGAAAAACCGATAAAGTCCTTACCTCGCCTGCCTGCCCTGCCCGTCATTTGATGAAACTCGGTGGCATTCAGCGGCACAAATTCACGGCCATTGTACCGGTCCGAGTTGAGGAACGCTATGCTTCGGGCTGGAAAATTGACGCCCGCAGCCACCGTGGAGGTAGCAAACACGGCATCAAGCAAACCCTCGGTCATCAGACGTTCTATGAGGAGTTTCCATGCAGGGAGGTGCCCACTGTGATGAGCTGCGACACCCGCATTTCTAAGCTGCCACATCTGTCGGTGGCCGGCCAAACGTGGGTGTCCTTCTATCAGACGATCAATCCTCTCGTTCAACCGGGCTCGATCTCCCCTATCTTGGCCTGGACTATCTACACAACGCTCAAGGGCCGCATCACAGTCCGCTCGGGACTTGAGAAAGAATATGGCAGGAAGCAGATCGTATTTTCGCAAAACCCTGTTTATCTCCCCAAAAGGCGGAATGCGCCGCGGAGGGGCAAGGACCGGAGGGTTCTGACTGTTCAGATAGGCCTTGACCTTCTTGTCTACCCCTTTAGGACATAGAAAAGGGAGAAGTCTTCCGGAAGGGTGAAAAAACAGGGGAAACAGGGGTACCGGCCGTCCCGTTTCTTCCACCACAACACATTCTTTAGACCGTATCGATTCTAACCAGCCAGCAATCTGTCGGGCATTCCTTATGGTGGCCGAAAGGAGCAGGAGATGGACCCGAACAGGCAGATAGATCATGATCTCCTCCCACACAACGCCACGATCTTCGTCGCCCAGGAAATGAGCCTCATCCAGGATGACAAGATCTGCCGCGAGGTCCACACCTTCGTGCATGGCATCATAGAGTTGATTGCGCAGAATTTCTGTAGTCCCCACGATAATAGGGGCGTCGGCGTTCTCCTTGCGGTCGCCTGTCAATATGCCCACCTCTTCAGGGCCGAATCGTTCTGCGAATTCAAGGTACTTTGAATTCGTCAGGGCCTTAAGGGGGGAAGCATACCAGGCCTTTCCGCCTTTCTTTCGGGTGCGGGCAATCGCCTCTTCGGCGATCCAGGTCTTTCCGGAACCTGTTGGGGCGGAAACTATGCAATCTCGCCGCCGAATCGCGGCAAGTGCCCTGAGTTGGAAGGGATCTGGCTTGAACGGGCGGGCGGCAGGGACACCAATCCTGGCAAAGACCTTCTTCAATCTGGCATCGGCACTCGGTTTTATTCTCACAATCCGAAGATCACGGCTCCCCTGCTGCCTGCGACTGCGATAGGAAATACCTTTGCCCCTGTCTGTTCTAAGACTCGCTTTGTGACCCCGGGCAACACGAACACCTTTACGACTCATTCGGCTTTGTGGTTTTTCAGGCATAAGGTGGGAAAGGGGTATCGATTCAAACAGGCCAAAAAGAAGATTGACAGCAGAGTTCCACGTTGTTATAGTGCCTCTTTCGGATGGGGCTGTAGCTCAGCCGGGAGAGCGCATGACTGGCAGTCATGAGGTCAGGGGTTCGATCCCCCTCAGCTCCACCAGCCACCCTTTTCTTTCGGGAAGTCGACTCTTTATTCGTCCGTTTGTTCAATAATGACTTTGTGGTCCACGAGTGAGAGACGGGTAATTTTTCCCTTTACAAATTTCTGCTCACCAAATATGCTGATGAGTCGGAGCCTCCCATCGTCAGGCTCTACCGTGTCCAAAGCCTCCAAGAAGAGCTCTTCCTTGCCGTCCTTTAGCACATATGCATTCGCTTCACACATAATTATAACTATACGCGCTTAGTCGAGATCCTGTCAAGCCTTTATGGCTTCCGTTGCAAAAACAGCGATCCTGCGGCAATTTCACCCCCTCCGCTCACCATATAGGGCCACGTCATTTAAAGAGGTAACGCCTTGAAGTAGCAAATTTATTCGCTTAATCAATCTTTGTTAAATCCGAATCTCGAAGCACGAAATCCGAAACAAATACGAATGCTCCAAATCCTAAATTCAAAACAAAGAATATCTTACGAAGTTTCGAATAGATATTGCATCAATTCCGTAAATGTTTTGGTCATTTGATATTCGGATTTTGAAATTGCCCGCCCTGGCGCGACGTCCGCGAAACAAGCTGTTGCCCTTGAAAATCCAGGTCTGGGCCAGGGTT
>JAUWXF010000032.1 GCA_030616475.1 Desulfobacterales bacterium | reverse complement strand
TAGTTTTGGGGAAAAGGTGTCAGGTTTCGGGTTTCAGGTGTCAGGATTGAGAAACTTAAAGAGCTGAAACCTGAACACTGACACCTGGCTATTGAACTCAATAACCAACAATCTTGATTTACACCCAGACTTAGAAGAAAAGAGATGCTGGATACTGGAGGATGAGAAATTGAAGGACTTTCTCGGATATCACTCCGAATGGAATCTCGGCAGCCCGGGCGGATGGGACTATCAGCGCATTACGCAAATCATCGGCAAGGCTGTCTGGCTGAGACTCAATGAAATTCGCCCGATCGGAGTGGACCTGGACTTTGACCACCCTTTGTTGTTTCCAGTGGACGGGTTTGTGGAGATGCTGGTTCAAGCACATCGGGCTTGCGAGGGCAGCAATCCGGGGCTGATTGCGGTGGTGGCCGAAGAAGAGACCTTGGAAAGCGTAACGGAAAATAGGAACCTGGCCGAACGTCTCAGCACCATCCATGGAATTTCGGGCGTGTTGACAGCCCCCCAGGAACTGGAGCTAAAAACGGGGCGGGTGTGTCGGCAAGGTCGGCCTGTTTCGGTGATTTTCATGGATTTCAACACTGATGTGCTGTTGGCTCTGCACCGCAAGCACAACTTGACCCCGCTTTTGCAGGCTGTTCGAGAGAAACGGGTCATCAACCCTCGAGGCACCGAACCCATAAATGTGAAGAGCATGTTTGAAGTCATTACAGGTCCCCATCGCAATCGGTTTCACACTGATATCGTGCAGCGAACGCCCTGGACACGTCAGTTCTATCCGCGCCGGACCGAGGGACCCCAGGGCGAAGAGATTGACGATTTGATCGAGTGGACCCGCTCTCACTGGGACAACCTTGTGCTCAAGCCTGAAAGAGGTTATTCCGGCAAGGGAGTGCAGGTCGGCAGGATCAACAAGGATGCGGATGAGGCCGTGAGTCTGGCCCTGAAAGAGGGAAATTATATCGTCCAGGAGAAGATTCCCCTCGAATTGTGGGCCGAAGATATACCCACATTGAACCTGGAAAAAGGTCACATCACGCTGGAGCGCTGCCAGACAGATTTCCGCTGCTTGATGGGGCCAAAACGCTTGTTCGGATTCTTGAGCCGGTTTGGTGGCGTGCCAACAAACGTAGGAAGCGGCGGCGGGGTTCAGCCATTGGCCGTGCTTCACTCGGACATGAGTGCGCGCGAGGCGGTGGATCGTATCAATGAGGCCATTTTGGGTATGGAATACGGAGATCTGTTCCAGGTCGTCGAGATGCAGAAAAAAATGGCCATGGAGCACGAGTTTACTTACTTGCTCGGTCCGATCAAGATCGCCTTGAGGCCGAGGTTGATCACCACCCCACAACTCGAGGCCCTTGAGAGCTATTGTGCTGCCGTGTGGTCGGACTGCTTGACGCTGGAAAAGATGTGGCTGTCCGGCGAACTGGATGACATCGTCAACATCGAGGAAGAAGAGCTTGAAATCGCGCGTTTGCAACCCTGGGGCGGCACGCCGGCAATCATTGCCTCAGACGGGCTGTTCGATTTTGGCACCAATCCGGAAGGATCATGAGCACGAAGATAGACCCTGACTGGTGGAAGACCATGTTCGATGAGGTTTATCTCATCACCGACGCCCGTTCGGTTTGCGACGAAGAGATCACGCGCCGTGAGGTTGACCTCATCTCAGAACTCCTTCCGATACGTCCTGGACATAGAATTTTGGATCTCTGCGGCGGCCATGGACGACACAGCTTAGAATTGTGCGCGCGGGGTTTTACCTGGTGCACCCTGCTGGACTATTCCCGGTATCTGATTGATTACGCCAGGGCACGCGCGGCCGTGTGCAATTATCATATGGACTTTATCCAGGCAGATGCGAGATGCACGGGGCTTCCTCCCGAGAGCTTTGACCACGTGCTAATCATGGGCAACTCGCTGGGTTACATACCAGAACCCGCTGCTGACAGGCAAATCCTGGACGAAGCAAAGCGCGTCCTGCGCTCGGGTGGCTGGCTCTTGATTGACGTGGCCGACGGAGCGGCAGTCAGGGATTCGTTCAATCCCACCGCACGGCATGAGATCGGTACAGATATCGTGGTCTGCCGTCAGCGCAAAATGGAAGGAAACACCGTATATACCCGCGAAATGGTTCTCAGCAAAGAAAAGGGGTTGATCCGCGACCGCACTTACTCCATCCGTCTTTATGAGTCACAAACGGTTGGGGCGTTGCTGGAGCAAGCCGGATTCAAGCGAGTCAACGTCCATACCGACTTTTCTCCCCACCAATGCAAAGGCGACTATGGCTTCATGAACCGTCGCATGCTTGCCGCAGGTCAAAAGCCGTGAGGGCGAACCGCTATCAATTTCCCCATAAGGGATCATTGCCAAAACGTTCAAACCACCACTCCTCTTCTGAGAGATGATTCCTCACTTCTTCTTTGGAAAAGGAGAATCTGTAATGATTGCAGTAATCAATAATGATCCTATATGCGGCAACAGTTTTCGCTGTCATTTCTGTGCATTTTCCCTTGGTTTCCTTACATCTGTCCGGATGCCATTTCATGACGAGGTTTCTATAGTTAACCTTAATTTCTTCCATGGTTGCCCGTTCGGGCAATTCCAGTAGCTTCCTCGCCTCAGTGATTTCTTGATACTTGTTCATTCGTCAGTCAACCCCTCACAAGTCCAAGCCAATAATTAAACGTCTCGGAATTTCTACAACCAGTTGACATTATAGCACTTTATTAGCTTGGCTGCTATCCCGAGAAAGGAATGATGGAATTATTCCAATTGCGTAGCGAAACGGAGCTAAGTTCAAATCATCTACAGGGAAAGTTTTTTAATTCGCCTCCGGCAGAACTAAAGTCGCAGGGATTTTACGCCGTAGGGGGATATCGGCAACAATTGAAACGCATGAATACATGACCGTCCCGCTATCTCGACATCCAGATATCCAGTGAAGACGTAGGTTATCATGAACCAGATTTACGCAGTTCCTAATGGCTCAAGGTGCTCAAGACCATATTCGTCCTCCTGCCCTGAGTCAATTTTCTCTGTAACCTGGTTCTTCACCGTTTTCATCATATAAGTGATTCTTGATACGATTAATCCCCGTACAAGAAACCCTATGGCAAATTTTTGAGCTCCAGTCATGCCCTTAAACTGTAATGACTCAAGAATCTGCTCAATCACAGGAACGATTTGCCTGTTTATCTCTTTCTGAGTAGCCGTAAGTTCGCCGTCTTTCTTGGAACCCCAAACTGCCGGGACAATATAGGTAAGCGGTTCGGTTAACAGCTTCATTTTGTATGAGACAAAGATCTCCATTGCTGTGTTGTCTATTAGAGGCCCGATGACCCTGGCTATCTCCGTTAGATCTTCCGGCTCTTCGTTCTTCACCTTTTTTGAAAAAAGCTTGCGTACGAATTTCATCTTAGCCTGATCCTTTCTATTTATCTCTTACGCACAGGCTTTCGCATTACTTAAAACGCCCGCACGAACTTGATGAAAGAGAGCGATTTCCCTTCCTATACATTATGGCCCGGGAGTTGTCAAATCGAACGTTCGATTGCGAACACCACAGACGCCATGGTATGTGGCCGTATTGTCACTGTAAAAAAGGCTTTTCGGCTCGCTACCTACGCTCTGGGAGGCTGTTGTCATGGCAAGGGTCGGTGAGCTGACATGCTGGAGGAACGTAATCAGGGGAGGGACCGAAAATTCAGGCCGCAGCCGTTGTGGTCATGATTCCCCGTTCACAATAAGGATGTTGACAAGTACCAGAAGCCTTGTGTAATGACAAAAGGGGGACGGTCATAAAAATATAACTTTCCCTATCCAAATTCATAATGTGATGGCCGTCCCCCTGCCCCATCCTCAACGCTTCAGATCACTGTTCCTGTCAAACCATCTAACCGAGGCAATTGCACAACAATCTTTTCGTATCAAGACCCACGGCCTTCCATATTTGAGGCTGCTCTTTACACAAAGCGATATCGACGTTAGTTCCACGTTTTCTTATCGCTTCGATGATTGTTTCAAACATCTTGATTCGCTGAGCTTTAGGATACCTGAGCTTTCTGCCTTCCCTGACCAAGTGTTTGTTGATCCGTAGCAAGGGAGAATCAGGGAACCGCGAACCGATATGGCTGGCGAGTCCGTTCGAAGGTCGGTATTCACCTATGGTTATCCTTGTAGGCTGAACAAATTGAAATATCTTATCAACCAGTGATATGTAGTCCCCTTCCCAGGCAGAATAGAAAATGACAGGGTCTATTCTCAAACGTACTTCATAGCCTGCCGCCCGGACTTTTGCCGCAGCCGCCAGGCGGGATTCAGGAGAAGGTGTCCTATGCTCTAACTGTTCAAAGACCTTGTCGGTATTCACACTAAACGAGACAATTGATTGTCCCCCGTAGTCAAGCGCAAGCAGTTCGTCAACGCAATCACTTTTTGTCAAGAACAGTAGGCGCGTGCGTGGGGCATGTTCGGGCATGAAGGGAATAATCTGTTTTGCAAAGCCGGTAATGTAGTCTACTGCCAGAGGGTCACCAAGTTCACCAAGATTTAAAACTCTTAAGGATTTTGGTATGCGCGATCTGTCAAATTTTTCAATTTCCTCATACATCTTCTCATAGTTTATGAAATGAGTGGAAACAGGCTGCGTTCGGAAAGTCAAATACAAATAACAATACTCGCACCAGAAATTACAACTATTGTAGGCTGTTAATTTGTAGAATTTGGCACACCGTCCTATCGGGTGCTGAAACTGTTCGATAAAGGGACTCTTTCTATCTCTTAACAAGAGGATACCTCTTTCAGCTTTCAGCTTTTCTATACCGTTTTCGCCGTTCAACCCCGGTATCTTATCTAACCAAATCAAAGGCAACTTTGATCGACTCGCTATCTTTTTGACCCTTACCTCGTTTGTCCTACCACGGATAGCCCATAATTCACTGACAAGAGGCTTTTGTATTTCTCCTTGAGAGTATGTCAGGCTTTCTTCCTGAATTCGATTTGCGACTTCCATCTCCTCAGCCGGGCACTCCTTTAGAATAGCCATTACAAGTATTTCCTGCGAGAATCCAAAGAATCCGGTCATGAAATTATAACTTTCCCTATGCAAATAATGAAGAAGTTATAATGTCATGACCGTCCATCCAGTCTCTCCGGCCTAACTGCCTTTCTTTACAACCTTTTTGTCCTCACCGTCAATGACCACACGACCCCCCTCTCTCCTTTCCTTGGTTAGGTTTTACAGGGCTATGGGAGGCGAAAACTAATCCAAACTGCAGGACAATTCCATCACCAGGGTATTGCGAATCAAGGAATTATAAATGCTGAAATTTCTGAATCCCTGAACTACTTCAAGCCAAAATCCCAGCCTTGGAGATCTTTCAGGGCTTGATGGTCTGTCATATCGCATTGGACAGGCGTAATGGAAATGTAGTTTCCGGCAAGGGCCGCACCATCGGTATCCATATCATGATCGAAAATCTGGGTTTCCACCCCTTGCCAGTAATAGGTTTGATTTCTCGGATCGCTTCTTTTGTAAAAAGCCTCCTGAAGTCGGGATATCCCTTGTCTTGTTACACGAACCCCCTCGATCTGATCCTGGGGACAGGCCGGAACATTCACGTTAAGGAAGGTGCCCTGGGGAAGACCGTTTTCCATAATTTTGGCAATCAAGATGCCGACAAAATTTGCCGCCACCTTGTATTCATTGGACGGATTGGGATTTTGTGAAACCGCTATGGCAGGGATCCCCATGAGGGCTGCCTCCTTGGCTGCTGATACGGTTCCGGAATAATTAAGGTTGATTCCCACATTAGGTCCCGGGTTAATTCCCGAGACCACCATTTCAGGCCTGGATTCCATGATCTCAACAACTGCAAGTTTGACACAGTCGGCAGGGGTTCCGCTCACTGCGTACCCCCGGCCTCCGTTTGTCTGAATTCTGTTGACTCTTAATGGATGTATCAGTGTAATACTATGCCCCACGGCGCTTCGCTCTATGTCGGGGGCAACCACGGTGGTTCGGTGTTCACTGGCCAAGGCCTTTTCTAACGCCCAAAGGCCCTCGGCGTGTATACCGTCGTCATTGGTAAGCAGGATGTTCATGGCAAGTCATTTATCAATTATCATTTGTCATTTGTCAATGGTGAGTGGTCATTTGTTAATGATAAATGATAAATAATAAATAATAAATGATAAATGATAAATAGTTCTTGATCTTAAGGGGTGAGTCCATATAGAATCCAGAGCCCAATTGGGAAAGAAAGGACTGGAGAGGAAGGAAAGGAAACAGCTTAACCATGGTATTGAAGCAAGCCAAAGAGGTTCTTCAGATCGAGGCCGAAGGGATTTTGGGTGTTGTGGATCGCCTGGACAACAACTTTGTCAAGATGGTAGATCTGATATACGCCTGCAAGGGACGGGTCATTCTGACGGGTATCGGAAAATCCGGGATTGTGGCACGCAAAATCGTGGCAACCCTGAATAGTACTGGAACTCCATCGCTTTTCCTTCATCCTGTGGAGGCGATGCACGGTGACCTGGGGATGGTCAGTGCAGACGATGTCGTGATTACACTTTCCAGCAGCGGTGAGACGGATGAACTAAACATGCTGATACCCAGTATCAAGAGAATTGGGTGCCCATTGATTGCCTTTACCGGCCAGGTGGATTCTACCTTAGGCAGGCAGAGCGACATCGCGATCGACGTGGGTGTTGAGCGAGAGGCCTGCCCTCTGGGGCTTGTACCAACGGCCAGCACCACGGCTCTTTTGGCTGTGGGAGACGCACTCGCGGTTACGCTTATCAGTAAGCGAAAGTTTAAATCGAGCGACTTCAAGAAATTTCATCCGGGTGGAAGCCTCGGGCAGCATCTCTCGGTTAAGGTTCAGAAAATCATGCTCACAGGCAAGAAGGTCCCTATGGTTTCCAACGGGCAGACCATGCGCCATGCGATCCAGGAGATCAATCGCATGCAGCTCGGGGCCGCGCTGGTTGTCGGAAGAGACAACATCCTTGTCGGGATTATAACCGATGGGGACATCCGACGGTGCCTCATGACACAGGAGCGCATCTACGACCGGCCTGTGCAAGAGGTGATGACGAGGGACCCAAAAACTCTCGGTCCTAACAGCCTGGCCTCACAGGCCCTGAGTACTATGGAAAAGCACGAGATCACGGTCTTGCCCATAGTGAACCCGGCCCAAAAGGTTCGAGGGATTCTGCACCTTCATGATATCCTGGGAAAGGGTGCCTTCAGGTTCAATGACGTTTGATACGAACAAACTCCCAAGGGGATTGATTTGTCCCCTGGTTACTCCGTTGAAGACCGGAGACGTGCTGGATGCGGCCACCCTTGAGCGCCTCATCGGCCACGCAGGGATTGGGGCAGATGCCTTACTCCTTGGTGACGTCTTCTGGGGTGAAGGCCTGGTGCTGGGCGCTGACACAAGGATAGAGATGGCAAGCGCTGCCCTGGAGATTGTTCAGGGGAAATGGCCGGTGCTTATTACGATTACGTCAGATACGTCCGAGGCTGCACTTGGGCTGCTGGCCAGGATCGAGTCCTTTATCGAACGGTCAGGTTATCCAGGAAGTGTCTTCTGGGTGGATTACCCTATCTATTACCACGGCAACCGGGGGCTTCCCCAATTCTATGAGGCCGTGGCTAGCGATACAGCGATTCCTCTCATATTAGGCAATCATCCCGGGCTGATGCAAAGGCGCAAGAGGCCCATTAAGCACAAGAATATTCGAACCAGTGTCTTAAAAAAGGTCTCACAGATCGAGAAGGTACAAGGTTTGATCTTTAGCGGTTCGTTAAAACGGTCGATAAACTACCATAAGGCGGTTCGGCATCGCCGGGGCTTCAAGTTTTACGACGGGGACGAGGCAGCCTTTATAAAACAGCCAAGCTCAGATGGTGTGGTGGCCGGGGGGGCAAACCTGCTTCCCGAGGCCTGGCATGAGATTACCTGGTCTTGCCTGAATCGATACGATATTCAGCAGCAGTATGCTGACCACGCGAGCCAAATATGGGAAACCGGTGTCATGGTCCAGGGATTTTATGACCTTTACGCAAAAAACCGTGCGGCTGTCCTGAAGCGCATGCTCCATGTTGCAGGGGTACTTCCAAATGCCCACACTGCCTCAGGCACTCGTCGTACTGACAGGACTCAGAATCGGGCGGTGGAGGCTATTTGCAGGAAATATGATTTGATATGAGATTGATCCAAAGATTGTTGATTGAAGATTGTCGATTGTCGATTGTCAATTGATTAAGGAGACAAATCGTCAATCGTCAATCATCAATCGTGAGTGACCAATGACAAATACCGAATGACGAATGACGAATGACGAATGACGATTCACGAATAACAAATAACAAATAACGAATAACGGAGGTCACACAAGATGAACAGAGAGGATTTTGACACCTCCATCATGACCCTTGGCACTGCCAAGATTCCCTCTCCGCTTCGAACCCGGGCCAAGGGCGCGGGATCAGGGTGTTTTGTGTCGGAAAAAGACCGGGTTCTGGTGAATATCCTTGAGGATCGTATCGTAAAGACTATAGAGCGTGGCAAAAAGCCTCTATCCTTTGAACAGGGAGGACCTCGCCACAAGATCTTTTTTGATCCCACTAAACTGCGGTGTGCAGTGGTAAGTTGCGGCGGGCTCTGCCCGGGCGTAAACGATGTGATTCGTGCGATCGTGCTGGCGCTCCATTATAACTATGGTCTGCGCAATATTTACGGCATCCGATATGGACTTCAGGGCTTTATTTCCTCATACGGTCATGAGCTCATGGACCTTACACCCGAATCTGTGGCCCACATCCACGAGAGGGGCGGTACCATTCTGGGCTCTTCGAGGGGGCCTCAGGATATTGAGAGCATCGTAGATGCTATAGAGCGGATGAATGTGGGGCTCGTTTTTGCCGTTGGCGGAGACGGCACCATGGTTGCCTCTGCAAAGATTGCAGACCAAATCAACAAGAGGGGATTGAAGATTGGTGTTATAGGTATACCAAAAACCATTGACAATGATATCTACCTGGTCGATCGCTCGTTTGGCTTTGAGACGGCTGTGGGTATAGCGGTTAATGTCATAGGCGGTGCCCATAATGAATCCATCAGTGCTCCGAATGGAGTAGGGCTGGTGAAAGTTATGGGTCGTCATTCAGGATTTATCGCAGCCGCAGCCACCCTGGCGATGCCGGATGTAAATTTTGTCCTTATCCCGGAATCAGACTTTGAGTTAGAGGGGCCAAAAGGTCTGCTGGAAGCCCTCAAAGAACGCTTAATCCTCAGAAAGCATGCCGTAATTGTCGTGGCAGAAGGGGCAGGCCAGAAGTTTTTTGGCAACAGAGACCAGGAACTCGATCCCTCTGGAAACCTACGGCTTCATGACATTGGCGTCTTCCTGAAAGAGGCCATTACACCAAATTTCAAAGACCGGGGGATGGAGATTAACCTCAAATATATTGACCCCAGTTACACGATCCGGAGTGCTTCCGCCAATGCCAACGATCATCTTTTGTGTGGCTTTCTGGCCAGGAGTGCGGTTCATGCCGGCTTGGCTGGCAAGACCAAAATGCTGGTGGGGCTGTGCAACAATCGGATTGTCCATATCCCCATGGAGGCGTCGGCAGGAAAGCGAAAACACGTGGATACCTCTGGGGATATGTGGATGAGTGTCCTGGAAACTACCGGCCAGCCCCACTTGAGGAATTGACGATTGATGATTGACGATTGAGCAATGACCAGTAAGCAGTAACTTTCGATATTGGACACGAAGTGCATTTTTTCCACCTGTGCGGTTAGTATGTTGGCCTGTTGAGCATGCCTCATCCGTACCGCGTAGCGTGCCCCCTCCCCGCCTGCCAACGCCTGGGTCGCACCCAGGTTACAATGCCCACACACAAGGCAATGGCGGGCAGGTGTGGGGCACATGTTGTGGGGGACAGAGCCCCCACGCTACAGTCTCCGTGGTTGGCGGGCTAACCGACTCAACCGGCGATAAACAGGGATTTTTCAGGTAACCGCACAGGTGGCATTTTTTCAAGTGGTCGAGTGGTTAACCAGTTTACCATTTTCCAACTCGACCACTTGACTACTCGACTAAAGTCGTAGGAATTTCAATAAGTCGTAGAAATTCCGAGACGTTAATTACTATAACGGTAAGATCTTTTGTAACCGGTCACGGGTTCAATGGTTCAGGGGTTCAGGGTTCACCGAACAAATGTTGAAAGCTGACCCCTTGTCACCGCCCGATTGATGATTGATGATTGAAAAAACAATCGACAATCGACAATCAAAAAAGGAGGGTAATATGGAAGACAAGATCACACTCAGTGTCATCAAGGCCGATGTGGGGGGCTTTGTCGGGCATTCCGCCATGCACAGCGACTTGCTCGATGAGGCAAAGGGTCGTCTGGGAAACGCGCAATCGCAAGGAATGATTGTGGATTTCCACGTCACCGCCTGCGGCGACGACCTGGAGCTCATTATGACTCACCGCAAGGGGGAGGATAACGAGGAGATCCATCAGCTTGCATGGGAAGTCTTTGTGGCATGTACCGATGTAGCCAGGCGGCTCAAGCTGTACGGCGCGGGGCAGGACCTCCTGGCCGATGCTTTTAGCGGCAACGTCAAGGGCATGGGCCCCGGCGTAGCCGAGATGGAGTTTGCGGAGCGGGAGGCCGAGCCGATCATTATCTTTATGGCCGACAAGACCTCAGCCGGGGCCTGGAACCTGCCCCTCTACAAGATGTTTGCGGATCCGTTCAACACCGCAGGGCTTATCATTGCCCCGAGCATGCACGCCGGCTTCCGCTTTGAGGTCCACGACGTCAAAGGACTCAAGCGTATTTTCTTTGACGCCCCTAAAGAGCTCTATGACCTGCTGGTCTTTATCGGTGCCGCGGGGCGGTACGTGATCAAGGGGGTGTATACAAAGGACGACGAAATCGCTTCTGTCTCGTCAACCCAGCGACTTGCACTCATCGCCGGCAAATATGTGGGCAAGGATGACCCTGTGTGTGTGGTGCGTTGCCAGGGGAAGTTCCCGGCTGTGGGGGAGGTTTTGGAGCCTTACACCATGCCCCACATTGTTGAAGGCTGGATGCGCGGGTCCCATTACGGCCCCTTAATGCCCGTACCGGTGCGTCATGCCACACCCAGCCGCTTCGACGGCCCCCCACGCGTGATTGCCCTGGGCTTTCAACTCGCAGACGGCCGCCTGATCGGCCCCCGCGATATGTTTGATGACCCGGGCTTTGACGAGGCTCGCCGGTCATGCAACGCCTTAGCCGATCAAATGCGCCGCCACGGGCCGTTTGAGCCGCATCGCTTGCCGATGGATGAGATGGAGTACACAACCCTCCCACAGGTGATGGAGAAACTGGGGGATCGGTGGGAGGAGTTGCCGGGTGAGTGACCAATGACATACGATCTGGTTCCTCCAAAGGAGGTTTTCAGCCGGATTTCAAGGCTTCAGCAGGAATTGCCTGACACTTCCCTCGACGGCGCGATCATCCTCGACGGGATAAACATGTTTTATTACACAGGCACCATCCAAAATGGTGTCCTGTTTGTCCCGGCTGGGGGAGAACCCCTGTTTTTCATACGTCGGAGCTTTGAACGGGCAAAGAGAGAGACCCCCCTTGAAGCCCTTGTTCAGTTCGGAAGTTTTGGCGAACTCCCTGCCAGGCTGGACGACTACGGTTACCAGGTGAGCAGGCTGGGAGTGGACGAGACCACCATCCCGGTTTCGATTTTCAAGAAGGTGTCAAGCGCTTTTTCCCGGACCGCATTTCAAGACATCGGCCTGGGTCTGTCTATGATTCGGTCTGTCAAATCGGACTACGAAATCGGCCTGATTCGTGAGGCGGGCAAGAGACACGAAGCCATCTATGACAAGATACCAGGCATAATCCAAGAGGGAATGACGGAATGGGAACTCGGATCGGCCATTCATGCCCACATGCTCAAGCTCGGCTACACAGGGATGATAAGGCTTGCCACATTCAACAGCGAGCTTTTTGCAGGCGTGATCAGTTTTGGGGAATCGGGCAATTTTCCGACGGCTTCGGTTGGCCCCGGGGGCCTGGTAGGACTTTGCCCGGCCTTTCCTCTGTTGGGCGGGGCGAGGAGGCTCAAAAAGGGTGACACAATCTTCATAGACACAGGATTTGCCTATCAAGGCTATTACACGGATAAGACCAGAATATTTGCCTTTGGCCAGCCTTCCCAGAAGGCCGTGGGTGCTCACAAGATCTGCCTGGACATCCAGGAGGCGGTTCGGTGCCGGTTGAAACCTGGTGCGATTCCGTCTCAAATATTTGAGGAGGTGTACCAGACCGAGGTGGTCTCACGAAACTTTGAGGAACACTTCATGGGATTCGGGGGCAACCAGGTCTCATTCCTTGGTCATGGCATCGGCCTGGTCATTGATGAGTTTCCGGCTATTGCCGGAAACATCGACTTTCCCCTCAAGAAAAACATGGTGATTGCCGTGGAGCCCAAAAAGGGCCTCGAGGGAATCGGGCTTGTGGGTGTGGAGAATAGCTTTCTGGTCACAGAGCAGGGCGGCGAAAAGCTGACGCCTGGTTCTGATGAGATGACCATCGTTTCGTAGACAACTGTAGGCGCTTAGTATAGCAACATCGACAAGAGATTGTCGATATGAAATAAGCTTTTGTATTTATTCCGGTTAAAATTCGAATATCGAAATCCGTACTGTTTTCAAGGCGTGAGCCGCAAATCCGAAACAATATCGAATGACAAAAATTCAAAATTAGAAACGATAAGGAAGCCTATAATTCTATAATGCGACCAAAATGCTGTCTGTGTGCAACCACGCACATGCAGGGCACTTACAGTTTAGAACATTTGGACATTTAATATTCGGATTTGTTTCGTGCTTCGTGCTTCGGATTTCCGGCCCGTCCGCCATCGGCTACGCCTCAGGCGAATGCCGGGCGGGCTTGTCCTGGTTAGGCGCTATAGCCTCATTTTATCCAGGCTCTCTATTAGAGACCGAACAGCATCTGCCGATCTTTTCAAAGCGGCGCGCTCTTCTTCTGTCAAGCTCACCTCGATAATTTCCTCGACTCCGTCCTTTCCCAGCTTCACCGGAACACCGATAAAAAGATCGTGGATGTCATATTCCCCCTGCAAGTAGGCAGCGCACGGAAGGATCTTCTTCTTGTCCTTGAGGATCGAATCGGCCATCTCCACTGCGGCTGATGCCGGTGCGTAACAGGCGCTGCCAGTCTTTAACAAACCGATGATCTCAGCACCACCATCTCTAGTGCGCTTTACAAGGGCATCGACTCGATCCTGCGGCATCAGTTCAGTTATGGAAATACCCGCAACCGTGGAGTAGCGGGGCAGCAGTACCATGGTCTTGCCGTGGCCGCCCAGAACAAAGGCATGCGTACTTTCTACCGATACATTTAGCTCCATGGCAATAAATGAACGGAAGCGGGCGGCATCCAGGGCGCCGCCCATTCCCACGACCCGATTCTTGGGAAATTTGCTGGTTTGAAAAGCAATCTGACACATGGCATCCAGAGGATTGGTCACAATAATGAGTATGGCATCAGGCGACAGGGGTGCCACCTGTTCAACAATACTCCTCACAATCTTGGCATTGGTTGTAAGTAGATCGCCCCGGCTCATGCCTGGTTTACGCGGGAGGCCGGCTGTCACGATAACGACATCAGACCCTTCTGATGCCTCGTAGGCGTTAGTTCCTACGAGCCGGGCATCATGATTTTCTATGGGGGCCGCCTCCTGCAAATCCAAGGCCTTCCCCTGGGGCAAGCCCTTTACGATATCGATCAGGACCACATCGGCAAGTTCCTTCTCTGCCAGCCGTTGCGCCACTGTTGCACCCACGTTACCAGCGCCAACGACTGTTACCTTGTTGCGCATAATCGTTCACTCCTTGCTCAATGGAATGCTTGTCAATAACACATCCACCTCGATTGTCAATCACAAGCAAAACCGGAGTAGTGTCAGGGGTTGACGTAACGCCAACACAAACTCCTTGAAAACTGGGCAATTAAGTGTTAAAGGCGAAAAAAAGTTCCACCATCATCAACCTATTCCATATAAAATCGCGGAGCGATTTTATAAATGGAAACCTCTTTGAAGTGCCTTTTGGAATAACAAATTCTGGAAGCAAGCAAGGGATCTCCATACAGGATAGCTTTACTGGCAACCCCCACTCACTACGAAGGGCCAGATAGTCTGCTTATTCGGTTTGTGCAGGAATTTGAGCCTTTTCTTTCACGCCAAGAGCTTTGGGCTACAGAGGGGGTATGGAGAGCGATTTGGACCTCCGGTCTGCTCAGAAATCATCAGAACTTCAAGCCCTTATTTCCGAAGCGAGAGGGCGGGATAGTTGAGGTCACTGCTATGGCTGTCGAGGGAGTCCTTGATATCGTCATCTTCCTGATAGATCCGCGCGATCCCACCTCAATCTACCCTGAATCCATTGCGCTTAAGCGCGAATGTGTAGTGTACAATAAATTTTTCTTGTCAACCTATGCATCAGCACGGGAGTGGGCTAGTCTCGTATGGGGCGACCCCGGCAATTACGTATTGACCTACAAAGAGCTAAATAGAATCGGAGAAACAGAAAAAATCAAGCTGAGCACAGATCTTTCCAGCCAAAGTATTGCTCTCATTGCGCACAACAAAAAGAAGATAGAAATGACCCAATTTGCCGGCAATCACGAGGATCTTCTAAGCACATTTGGGGAAATAATTGGGACTGGCACCACTGGGAGACTGTTGAAAGGGGAGGAAAAAGAGGGAGAGCTCGATGCCTTGCTTGAAGGCAGGAGCGAAGAGGAAAAGGAGGATTTGAAGCAAGCCATTGAGGAAGTGCGACGAGTAGGACTTAGACTCGAAAACATGCAAGAAAAACGTTCAGGCCCCAAGGGAGGCGATGTCCAGATTGGCTACGATGTGATGAAGGGTGAATGCCATTTCGACAGGTTGCCTAATCTTATGACGATGCCCAAGGATCCCTTCAGGACACTTCGGGAACTGGCGCTTCGTTGTCTGCTATTGCGGGGCAGGGGAAGGAGGAAGCTGGTATGTTTGAAGGGGTCGATATGATGTGACATATATTGGAATGAACAGACACAACGACGTGGATGGATAGCGAAGCGGCTCTTACATGAAAATCATGTACACTGCTGATCTGCATGGTATTGAAGGTTTATATTCCCAACTGTTTCGTCTCACCATGAATTGGCGGGCAGAGGCAGAACCTAGTTCGCTTCGCTCACAATTGGAATAATGGAATAGTGGAACGATGGAATGATGGGTCCAAAGGAAAAAAGATTAAAAAATGATTTGTTGGCGCAAGGGTTGCGCCTGACGGCTTGAACAGAGGCACTCCGTGTCCGCTTTTCATACCCAATATTCCATTATTCCAACGTTCCATCATTCCATGTCGATTGAATAAATAGATGGCTACCAAAAGCTGCGTGATTTCAAGAGGTGGTAGAAATTCCAAAACGTATGATTATTGGTGGGGATCTGCTGCCCAAGCATGGGTCTTTTTGGAACTCTGTAGAAGACCAGCGAGATTTTATCAGCCACTTTATGAAACCAAAGCTGGAGGAAATTCATGGCGAACTGCCCGGGCTGGAAGTTTATGCCATGATGGGAAACGACGATTGGCTCATCAATATGGCTTATCTTGAGGAGTTACAAAGCCACGGGTTAGTGAAGCTCCTCCATAACAAAAAACATCGGATGGGAAACGGGTTCGAAATAATTGGATACGGTAATGTTCCGCCCACCCCATTCAGCATAAAAGATAGCGAGCGTCTGGATACATCCAATGAATCATACCATATTTGGGCAAGTTGATCACATAGGAAGTTCCTTACCACATCCGCCTGCAACCGGCTAGGCCCAGGATGATCCCCCTTGACGGCACGGCTAACAGCATGTCTAGGTGTAAACTATTAGATGCTCCGATTAGTAACAACGGACTACAAACTACTGACACTACCCGGATTTGCACCTTGACTTTTTCTAATGCCTAATCCTAAGATGCGCATCGACAAAATCGGTAGATATTTCGGGGAGAGAGGAGTCGACCTTGGAAGTTGCTTTATACGATACAGTCTTTCCTGGCTTGAATTTACTAAGACAGGGCAAGGTGAGGGACATATATGACCTTGGGGATGCCCTGTTAATGGTTGCCACAGACCGCATCTCAGCCTTTGATGTGGTGATGCCTAGCCCCATCCCGGGGAAAGGTGGCATCCTGACCAGGATGTCAAGGTTCTGGTTTGAAATGATGGAAGGTCTCATTCCAAATCATCTCATCACTTCTGATGTGGACCAATTTCCGGAGGCATGTCACCCATACGTTAATATCATAAAGGACCGGAGCATGCTGGTTCGCAAGGCAGAGCCCCTTTCAGTAGAATGTATCGTTCGAGGTTATCTCTCGGGGTCCGGCTGGAAGTCGTATCTGGAATCCGGGAGGCTCTGCGGGATGAGACTTCCCGAAGGTTTGGAAGAATCCGACCGGCTCCCGGAGCCCCTGTTTACCCCCTCGACCAAGGCGGATATCGGAGCCCATGATGAAAACATTTCCTTTGAACAAGTCGAAGATATGGTGGGCAGGGATCTGGCTGCCCGGCTCAGGGACGTTAGCATGGCCATCTACGAAAGGGCGGTGGAGTTTGCCGAGCCACGCGGCATCATCATAGCAGACACCAAGTTTGAGTTTGGTCTGATCGACGGCGAACTGGCCTTGATCGACGAGATCCTTACCCCTGATTCATCCCGCTTCTGGCCAAAAGATACCTATCGGCCGGGCGGACCCCAGAAAAGCTTTGATAAGCAATATGTGCGAGATTACCTTCTTTCACTTGACTGGAACCAAAGACCGCCTGCACCTGAACTCCCGCCGGAGGTTGTTGAGAATACCCGCAAAAAATATGAGGAGGCCTTGCGCAGATTGACGGGCACCTAAGCCGCGCCATTGCAAGCTACAGGCTGTTGGCGGGATAGGCTCGTAACTCGGAGAAGCCCAAACCAAACAGACAAGGGATTAATCACGAAAACACGAAAGTACGAAAACACGAAAATCAGTTGGAGAGCTCTTTTTTTCTCTGTTTTCCCATCTCTCTAAACTCACTACTGTTTTTTTTAAAATGGGGATCAACCATCATGTTTGTCCCTTTCGTGCTTTCCTCCTTTCGTGTTTTCGTGATCATCTTTAAAATCTTTGGAAAAACGAATTTCAAAACTAGCGGACCAACTCGTTTGATCAACCTATCATGAAATATGAAGACAAGACCATCTCCATTTCCGAAATCGACACAAAAGATGATACCTGCAACTTGAGTTTCCGCACCGACCCGGACGCACTAATTGCCTCTATCCGGGCCGTTGGCCTTATTAATCCACCGGTTCTAAGACAGCGGCAAGATTTGAAGTATCAAATCGTATGCGGTTTCCATCGGGTCATGGCGTGCAAGACGCTGGGGTGGCACGAAATCAAGGTGCGGGTGCTGTTGGGAGACCTTTCTGAACTTGATCTGCTCAAGCTGGCCATATGGGATAACCGATCCCACCGCACCTTAAACGTTATTGAGCAGGCACAAGGGATTGAAAAGCTCTCTGCCCACATACCTTTCCGAAACCGCCTTCAGATGCTGTCCTCATTGCTCGGATTTCCACAAAACCAGAAGGTCTTTGAGAAGATAGAGGCCTTGTCCCGGCTCCAAGGAGACATCCAGGCAGGTGTGACAGATGAAATCGTCTCCCTTGAAGCAGCAGTCGATTTAAGCGAATTTTCCCATGAAGATGCCTTGTCTTTTTTTGAACTTTTCAAGGTGCTGAAGCTGAGCCAGAACAAACAAAGAGAGGTGATTACACTGGCTCAAGAAATCGCGATTCGCGAAGACCTTAAGCCCGGAGAGGTCCTTCAATCCAAGGAACTCAGGACGATCCTGGATCGGCCTGAGTTGAATCGGAACGAAAAGGGTTCGAAGGTTAGGGCCTATCTGAAACGCCGCCGGTTTCCGACGCTGACAAAAGCAGAAGAAAGGTTTTCAAAAAAACTAAAGGACCTGAAGCTGAACGAACGCATCCATTTGACGCCCCCCCCTTATTTTGAAGGAGGCCCATATACCCTGCGCATGACCTTCAGGAGCATGAAAGATTTTGACGAACGCCGCAAGACTCTCGATGCTATGGCCAAGAACCCTGCCCTGAGAAGACTGTTGGAGCCCTTTGAATGATAAGTGACAACAAGTGAGCTAAAGTGCCTAAAGTGAGCTAAAGTTGAGGACTTCAAGAAACCTTTCGACCCGCGCAGTTAGTACATTCATGCTCTTGGCAATACCATCAACCCCCCCTGCCCCCCTTTTGTAAAGGAGGGTTAGGGGGGATTTTTCAAGTAAGCGCACAGGTCGAAGCTCTTTGTAAGAATTGGCTTTATTCTTTTGAGTGTTTAACTTTAGGCACTTTAGCTCACTTTAGCTCACTTTAGGCACTTTGTACCCATGATCTCCAAGCTGTACATTGATGAAGCGGTCAAGGACTATCCGGCTGTTGGCAGTGTGCAAGAATCCCTCACTGCCCTCCCGGTCTTCGTTGTGTCTGACGCGGTGAAGGTCCATGAAGCCCTGACTGCTAAGCAAGACCCCATAGCCGCAGGAAAACGTGTGCTCTTTCTTACCCGCAACAAGGGGTCTTTCCTGAAAAAATGTCCTGGTACCAAATCCTATATCTGTTGCGGCTACCAGATCCTTCATATCGGAACCTACTGCACCATGGACTGTGCGTATTGCGTACTCCAGGCCTACTTTCACCCTCCGGTCTTGCAGTATTTTGTGAATCAAGAGAGGCTCTTTAAGGAACTGGACGATCTTGTTCGATCCAGCATACCGCCGTATCATCGGATTGGCACCGGGGAGTTTACCGACAGCCTGATATGGGAGCCATGGACTGAACTTTCAAGGACCCTGGTTCCCTATTTTGCTCAACAGGACCGGGTCGTGTTGGAATTGAAAACAAAGACAACGGCAGTTGAAAATCTCAGAGGCCTGGAGCACAATAAAAAGACCATTGTAGCCTGGTCCCTCAATTCCCCGGCCATTATCCGCAGTGAGGAGCGCGGCACAGCCGGTATGCGGGCGCGTCTGAGGGCTGCCGCTCAGTGTGAAGCATGGGGGTATCCCTTGGCATTTCATTTTGATCCTTTGATCTTGTACGAGGGCTGGGAAAAGGATTACAGAAGGTTGGTGAGAGAGCTTTTTGCAAGTGTGTCGGCCAAGAACATTGTCTGGATTAGTCTTGGCTCCTTTCGCTTTATGCCATCCTTAAAACCGATCATCCAGAAGCGATTTCAAAAATCGAGGATCATTTATGGTGAGTTTATCCCGGGTCTGGATGGCAAGATGAGATATTTCAAGCCCCTTCGCATCGAGCTGTATCGAAAAATGGCAGCCTGGGTCAAGGAGCTGGCCCCTGATGTGATGCTCTATTTTTGCATGGAGGACCAAGAGGTGTGGGAAAAGGCCCTGGGTTTTGTACCCGAAGATCGCGGCGGATTATCGAGAATGCTGGATGAGAGTGCCGCACGGCATTGTCGGATAGTCATTTGAGGGATTGAAGATTGAGGAATTGAGGGATTGAGGGATTGGTCATTAGTCAATAACGGAGTGCCTAAAGTGATCTAAAGTGAACTAAAGTGCCTAAAGTTAAAGGAATGAAACCAATTCTAAGAAAACTTTTTCAAGTCTTCAACTTTAGCTCACTTTAGACACTTTAGGCACTCTAGCTCACTTCTTCACGGTCACCATGGTCAACAGAATGTAGGGTGGGCACTGCCCACCAAGAAACTACAATGAAAACGAAAACTCGATTTGCAATTTTTGTGGCTTTTTTTGTGGCTTTTTCGGGACCTTCTGGCGCTGCTGTGGCGGATTCCTTTTGCCGGGTGCGGTGGGTGGACGATGGGGATACCGTTGTGCTTGCTGATGGCAGGCGGGTGCGATATACAGGGATCAACGCCCCTGAGGTTGCCCACGAAGACAGACCTCCAGAAAGGTTTGGCCCTAAGGCCAGAGATTTTAACCGGAAATTGGTACTTAAGAAGAATGTCCGTCTGGAGTTTGACCGGAAAAAATACGATCAGTATGGCCGTGTGCTGGCCTATCTCTTTTTGCAGGACGGCACCTTTGTTAATGCTGAGCTGGTAAAAGGCGGGTACGCCTACTATGTGTTTCGCAGGCCCAACACTAAATACGATTCGCTACTACTTCGTCTCCAGCGGGAAGCCATGGCAAAAAGGGCGGGGATGTGGGCCGGATTTCCAGATCAAAGACGCCCCTTCCTTGGCAATCGCCATTCAAGGCGCTTCCACCGGATGGCTTGTCCCTTTGGAAAAGGCACATCCCCCAAACACCGAATCACCTTTAAGACCGAATACGACGCATTCTGGGCGGGCTACAGTCCGTGTAAGAGGTGCAATCCATGATCGAAACTAACTACTTATCATTCGCTTAATAGGGATAGACTTTTGTTAATTTTGAGAATCTATAAAAAGATATATATATTCCTCAGGTTTCAGGTTTCAGGTTTCAGGTTTCAGGGGAGAACGCAGTGACAACGAGGAATTATATGGATGTGCAAAAAAAGTGTAAACTGGTGTCAGTTGTCAGGACCGACAAACGCGAGACCTGAAACCTGAAACCCATATTGAAGTCTGTGATTTGGCACACAAGTGGCCCCAAGAGGATACATTACAGACCTGAAACCTGAAACCTGAAACCAAAACGGGATAAAGATTTAGGTCCATATAAGAATTAATCTAAGTACGAATTTATTAAGCGAACGATGAGTAACTAATAAGAAATATTTATGTCATCCATACCGGACATTAAAACCTTGGGCCGATACGAAATCGTGTCCAAGCTGGGTGAAGGGGGAATGGGAATCGTCTATAAAGCGGTTGATTCTTTTCTCGGACGCACTATTGCCTTAAAGGTCGGCAAAATATCCTCCATGGACCTTGCGAAACCGGACAAGAATAGTCTTGATCAATGCCTTAAGGAGGCAAGACTTGCCGCTCAATTCATTCATCCCAATATAGTTATCACCTATGATGCCGGTTTTGAAAAAGACCTCTTTTACATGGCCCTTGAATATATTGACGGGTCAGGACTACATAAGCATACCCGCAAGCCGGATCTTGTACCCCGGATTCAGGTGTTGGAGATCATATTTAACATCTGTTATGCCCTCGACCATATCCATAACAGGGGATACATACACCTCGATATCAAGCCATCCAATATCATGCTAACCAAAATGGGGGAAGTAAAACTGATGGATTTTGGTATCGCCCGCTTTTTAAAAGACAAACCAGATGGTACAAAGGTTTCAGGATCCTCCTATTACATGCCCCCGGAGCAAATAAACCCCGACATTACTCTGAATTGTCAAACAGATATCTATTCGCTTGGCGTAGTACTCTATGAATTGTTGGCGGGAAGGCGTCCGTTTGAAGGCGACAACCTTTATCAGATCCTCTATAAGATTACACATGAGGGTCCGGCGCCAATTGAAAAATACGTCCCTGATATTTCTCCGGAACTGGAAGCAATCATCAAAAAAGCAATTAGTAAGAACAGAGAGGATCGCTTCAAAACAGCAAAGGAGTTCGCCGACGCTCTTCTTCCCATCATCAAAGGAAAAGACTCAAGAGCGTTAGACAAACAGGATAAGAAGAAGATCGCTTACTTGAAACGTCTGAATTTTTTCAGACACTTTCAATATTCCGATCTTGCGGAGGTCATAAAGATCTCTACCTGGAGTTCCCATAAAAGTAATACGTGGATCATTGAAGAAAGTGACAATGACAGTAACATCTATATTCTCGTTAGCGGCAATGCATCACTCCATTTAAAGGGAGAGGTTAAGGTATTTAAGAGAGGAGACTGTTTCGGAGAATCAGCTATCTTGTACAATATGCCGAGACATGCAAAAGTAATGGCAGATACGGATTGCGTGGTCATTTCGATCAACGCAAACATACTCAACCAATCCAGAGACTCTCTTCAGGTAACATTTCTGAAAGAGTTTTATAAGAACAAGACATTACAATTGGTTGACGCCAATCTAAGATTGATCCAAGCAGGACTATAAAATCAGACACCTGCGTTGCTTTTTCTGCTTGGACATTGGTTTGCCGGCATAAAACAAGAGATCTCGTTGCGTAGCGTAATTATGGGTTTTGGGCTTTTATTTGATGGGGAGGAATAACCTTGAAAGCAGAGAGGGGAAATCCGGGACCGGGGTAGTGGTCTCATCCCAAAATTTTATTTTAGGTGCGGAGAGACTTTAGTTCGCCACCGACCTCAGACTTCCGCCATCATGGTTTTACCTGCAAGCAATATTCGTGCCTTTCTGAAAAGAACTTTAAGAGAACGAACTGTGGATTAAGATCAGGCTCAAATTCTTAGCTGAAACCAAGAGAAACAGTCCTAAGATGGGCGAACGTGGCGCGGCTTTTCGTTCTCTTGTGTTTGTGAAGGCCTCTCTGACTGTTCCCGCTTGTATTGGTCTATTAAGCTCTTCAACAAGGGCCTCTTCGAGATTTCGAAGCTTTTCAGGTCGTCTGGTAGAGAGAGGGTCATACCATTCTTCAAAAGTAGGCGAATCATGTGCTTCTTCTCCTAAGGTTAATAACGGCTGAGTCGTTCCCGTTTGGGGGTTATTTTGGAGGGTGGACGTACTATCGTTATCGGTATGGTAGCCGAGAAACTGAAATACAAGAATCAGGAATACAAAGGGGGAAATATTGACGAGGTGTCAAGAAACGAATATTGTGTGTCAAATACTTGACAGCCTTTCAGCAGCACGCGGGGGAAAAAATGATAAAGGATCATTTACAGACACCGCAGGCCTTGCAGCGGCCCACGTCACACGGGGGAGAGGTTTCTTCGTGGAGGGCCTTGTGGTATTCCTCAATCAGGAAGGCCTTGTTGATGCCATGGTCTATGAAGTCCCAGGGAAGAATTTCATCCAGCGACCGTTCCCTGTACACATAAAAATCCGGGTTGATGATAGATGCCTTGAGGGTCTTGGCCCAGTTTCCATTGTTTTCGTGGACGGCCGCCAGCAGTTGCGCTGTGCGACGATCCCCGCGGGAAAGCAGGGCCTGGATGTATGCCCATCTGGGCACATCGGCATGCACACGTACATTCGCCACACGCCTCAACCCTTCCTTCACATGTTTGATCTTTGCCTTCAGGATCTTTACGTCCTCAAGGGAAACCCACTGAAAGGGCGTGAAAGGTTTAGGGATAAATGAGCTGAGACTCACGGTTATTTGCCCGATCCGTTTCTTTGTTCGGCTGGCCTTTAGAAATCGGTGTTTTACCTGCTTGCAAAGGGCCACAATCGCTTCCACATCAAGCATGGTCTCGGTGGGAACACCTACCATGAAATACAGCTTCAAGTTTGGTATCCCTGCACCCACCAGAAGATCAGCAGCGCGTAGCACATCCTGGTCGTTGATCCCCTTGTTTATGACACGGCGCATACGTTCTGAGCCTGCATCAGGAGCAATTGTAACGGTCTTGAGACCACTCCGTCTAAGAATACTCAGGAGTTCCGGTGTGAGGCGATCCGCTCTCAGGGAGCTGAAGGAAAGTTGGACACCCTGATCCAGGGCCTTTCGACAAAGCTCTTCAATATTTGGAACATCTGAAACCGCAGCAGCCATCAGGCCTATCCGATTGGAACGTATGGTCCCCTTCTCTAAACAATTCTGTAATGCGTCCTTTGGTCTGAACCGCGGCGGCCGATAAACAAACCCGGCTGCACAAAAGCGGCATCCGTGGGGACACCCTCGCCCCGCCTCTACCAGATAGGTATCGCCAAAGGTCGTGTGCGGCGTCAGGATAATGCTGGAGGTATCCCAGGAAGAAAGGTCTTCTACTGCCACCCGGTGAACCTTCGCAGGCGCCCCACTCTTTGGTCGGAACCCGGCGATGGTGCCATCCGGGTTATAAATCACATCATATAACGCGGGCACGTAGACGCCAGGCACATGTGCAGCTAAGACTTCAAGAAGCTCCTCTTTGTTGGAATGTTTTATGTATACGTCGAGAAAAACCCGAAGAATTGGCTCAGCCTCGCCTACAAGGAAGCAATCCACAAAGGGCGCTATAGGTTCAGGATTTAAGAAGGCGGTCACTCCCCCGGCGATGACCAGAGGATGGGGGGTATCTCGCTCTGATGACCACCGGGGGATGCCGGCCTTTGTCAGGAGGGTTAGGAGGTTAGGATAATCATTTTCAAAGGAGATGGAGAACGCAATGATGTCAAAATCGACCAAGGGTCTTTGGGATTCCATAGAGCGCAGACCGCTGTGGGTTGCGCCATTGTCTTCAGGGAGAAAGACCCTTTCACAGACTACATCCTCATAATTGTTCAGAAGGCGGTATATTGCATGAAAACCGAGGTTCGACATCCCAACATGGTAGTGGTTGGGATAGGCCAACGCAATCCTGATCTTGCCGGCCCATTCTTTTCTGACGGTTCCGCTCTCTGCCGCCAGGAGCTCTTTATTGGTCATTAGTCATTGGTCATTGGTCATTGGTCATTGACGATTGATGATTGATGATTGAATATTGAGTCTGTCATTAGTCAAGTGAAAGTTCCTAAAGCCCGCCCTGGCGCGACAGAAGCCGTGGAATGCCCTGGAAAAAAACCCCGGTCTGGGCCAGGGGCGCTACGTGCCCGGATCAGCCTATTATGACTATAAACCAGGGTCTGGGCCAGGGTGAACTAAAGTTGAAAACCCCAATTCCTGAATCCCTGAATCCCTCAATCCCTCAATCCCTCAATCCCTCAATCCCTCAATCCCTCAATTCTCCAATCCCTGAATTCCTCAATTCCTGAATTCCTCAATCCTTCAATCCCTGAATTCCTCAATCCTTCAATTCCTGAATTCCTCAATCCGCCTTTCGTCTCATGAAGGTAGGAATTTCTATATCATTCCTATCCAGGATAATCCCGCGATAGCCTCTGTAATGGGCCCCGCCCGATTCGCCCACTGCCTTCTCTTGGCGGATAAAAGTCGGCTCATCAAGGTCCACAGCCCGTGTAAGGTCCGCCTCTGTGACATCACGGACCTTGCCTGAGAAGTGGCGGACCTTATCCTTTTCGTCTTCGGAGCCGATCCCGGTGCCAATGACCGTGACCCTGAGTTCATCCCCTATGCTGTCATCCAGAACCGCGCCCCAGATAATGTCTGCCTCGTCACCAGCCTCGCTGTGGATACGGTCTGAGGCTTCTGCCATTTCCGTCATGGTCAGGTCTGGTCCACAGGTAACGTTCATCAAGACGCCCCGTGCCCCGGCGATGGAGACATCCTCCAGAAGCGGATGGGAAATGGCCCTTTCGGCTGCTTCCATTGCTCGGTTCTCTCCGCTGGCAACCCCGGTTCCCATGATGGCCAGGCCTGCCTTTGCCATGGTCGTCCTGATATCGGAGAAATCCAGGTTGATCAATCCGGGCATAATGATCAGGTCGGTGATTCCCCTCACAGCGTGGAGAAGGACTCCATCTGCTTTCCTGAACATTTCGAGCACGGTAGCGTTCCTGGATGCCAGTCCCCGGAGTCGGTCATTAGGGATCGCGATCAAGGTGTCTACCACTTTCTTGAGGTCTTTGAAACCGGCCTCAGCCTGTTTGGCCCGTTTTTTCCCTTCAAAGCTGAATGGCTTGGTCACCACTGCCACAGCCAGGGCACCGGCTTCCTTACAGGCTTCGGCAATGACAGGCGCTGCCCCAGTGCCAGTGCCCCCACCCAGGCCGGCCGTAATAAAGACCATGTGGCTGTCTGCTACTGAGTTTTGGATGGCGTCTATGTTTTCTAAGGCAGCCTGCCGCCCGATTTCGGGATTAGCCCCGGCTCCAAGGCCCTCGGTCAGTTTTTCCCCTATCTGGATCTTCATCGGTGCCCTTGACGCCTCAAGGTCCTGGGCATCGGTGTTGACCGCAATGAACTTGATCCCCTGAAGCTTCGCGTCAATCATGTTATTGACAGCGTTCCCGCCGGCTCCACCCACTCCGATCACCTTGATCCTGGCCGATTTTTCGTTCTCCACAAAACTAAACATCATTGTCCCCACCTCCTGTTTTCTTGTATCTTGAAATTTTTACAAGCTAACTAACTCGCCAGCATTTTAATGGCTGGCGATTTTTGCCTACTTAAAAAATCCGAAATCCGAATCCCCGCCTGCCAACGCCTGAGAGAGCATTCAGCTTATGTGCCGGCACCCGCCTGCCAACGCCACGGTCGCCGGACATCTGCAATGCCTGCACACACGGCAATGGCGGGCAGGTC
>JAUWXF010000322.1 GCA_030616475.1 Desulfobacterales bacterium | reverse complement strand
GAAACCTGCCCGCCATTGCCAGAGATGCTAGCATGTAAGCTGCACGAAGTACGTGGCGATGGCAGGCGGGTCCGAAACAAATTCGAATACCGAATGACAAAATGACCAAAACTAATACATTGAAAATGCCATGTTTTTGTCATTGGAGCATTTCTATTTCTGTCATTGTTTCGGGTTTCGTGTTTAGCGCAAGCTTCACTTCGTGTCGGATTTCGAATTTTTGACCGAAAAAACAGAGGTTTTCGGTCAAGGGGTAGATATGCGCATTGCCATGCTCTCGCCGATTGCCTGGCGCACGCCGCCGCGACACTACGGTCCGTGGGAAAGCGTGGTCTCCCTTTTGACCGAGGGGTTGGTATCGCGAGGCTATGATGTCACCCTTTTTGCGACCGGTGATTCGGAAACAAGCGGCAAGCTGCATGCCATTTGCCCGCGGGGCTATGAAGAAGACCGCTCCATTATGCCAAAAGTATGGGAGTGCCTGCACATTTCGGAACTCTTTGAGCATGCCGAAGATTTTGATATTATACATAACAATTTTGACTTTTTGCCCTTGACCTATACCGGCCTAATCACCACCCCGGTCGTTACTACCATTCACGGCTTTTCATCGCCCGGGATTTTGCCGGTTTACAAGAAATACAACAGCAAGGCGTTCTATGTTTCCATCAGTGATGCCGACCGGTCGCCCGATCTTGACTATATAAAAACCATACATCACGGCATTGATATAAAGCAGTTTGATTTTCAGCCTGGTCCGGACGATTATCTACTCTTTTTCGGGCGTATTCACCATGACAAGGGTGCGAGAGAGGCCCTTGAAATTGCCAGGACCTGCAATAAAAAGCTGATATTGGCGGGAATCATGCAAGACGAAGCCTACTATCACCAGTACGTCGAACCGCACCTGGACAATTACAATGCGGTCTATGTCGGCACCGCCGGGCCGGTTCAGCGCAACCGACTGCTTGGAAAGGCCTACGCGCTTCTGCATCCCATAAATTTCAATGAGCCCTTCGGCCTGTCCGTTATAGAGTCCATGGCCTGCGGTACCCCGGTGATCGCCTTTAACAAGGGGAGTATGCCCGAGTTGATCGAGCATGGCAAAAACGGATTCCTGGTTTCGGGCTGCGAAGAGGCTGTTGAACATGTAGTCAGAATAAAAGATATAGACAGATCGGACTGTCGCCGGACGGTCGAAGACCGCTTTACCGTAGACAGTATGGTCGAAAAATATATAGACGTTTACACACAGGTTCTTCAAAAAACACCGTAACTACTCAGGTTGTCAGGTTCACGGTTCACGGTTGGCTACTTTGCGCTTTTGTAACTGCTCGGGTTCACGGTTCACGGTTCACCGTTGATCGTTGACAGGTTAATCTCTGAACCACTGAACCGCCCGCCCTGGCGCGACAGAAGCCGGAGAATGCCCCGCAGAGAAAAACCCGGTCTGGGCCAGGGTGAACCTTGGAACTTTGAACCTGAGTAGTTACAAAACACCTAACCCGGACAAGCCCGCCCGGCATTCGCCTGAGGCGTAGCCGATGGCGGACGGGCCTGAATTCAGGAATTGTGAATTGAGGAATTGGGGAATTCCTTAATTCTTCAATCCCTAAATTCAATTGTCAGTGCTGGGAAACAAACAGTATATAGTAAAAATTTTCTGCCAGAAAAAACACGAACTTCATTTTTAAGGGACTACGCATTTTTCAAATCGAATTTGAAAAAAGAGGCTCTTTCAGAGCAGTTAAAACTCAAAAATCCGAAATCCGAATACCCGCCTGCCAACGCCTGAGACAGCATTCAGCTTATGTGCCGGCACCCGCCTGCCAACGCCACGGTCGCCGGACATCTGCAATGCCTGCACACACGGCAATGGCGGG
>JAUWXF010000020.1 GCA_030616475.1 Desulfobacterales bacterium | reverse complement strand
TTGTTTCGGACCCGCCTGCCATCGCCACGTACTTCGTGCAGCTTACATGCTAGCATCTCTGGCAATGGCGGGCAGGTTTCGGATTTCGATATTCGGATTTTGCCTGAATATGACTTTTCGTTCAGGCCCTATTTATTTTCCGGTTCTTCCAGTTTTATCAGAAGATCGTCAATAGTGCCGCTGCTAAGGACCTCGTTAAATTGCGACCGGTAGGTTGTGATAAGGCTCACACCCTCGATCTCTATATCATAGATCTTCCAGTTCTGTTTTGATTTGTATAGCTTGTATAGCATCGATATTTTGTTCTCTTTCGAGATCAGCTCGGTTGGGATGTGAATTCTTTTCTTGACCTGAATAGGCGCATTATAGACGATCTTTTCATCTGTATAAGTATCACGAGTCAGTTTCCCGAGATATGTCCCCTTCAAACGTTTGATAAAAAGCTCCGTAAATCTCTCCTTCTTCTTTTTGGACAGGCCGGGCCAGAACTTTCTCCCCAAAGTCAGCTTGGCCATTAGGGAAAAGTCAAAGATTGGCGTAACGATTTCGTCGATTTCCTTTTTCTTTGTCTCTAGTTCAAGTTCTTTTTTCTGCAAGACCGAAATCACAGCCTCAAGCTTGCTCTTTAATATCTCCTCGGCAGCACTTTTATCATCCGCTATGACTGTCTGGCTCAAAATCAGCAAGCTCAAAACAGCATACAGCAGGCTTTTCATAATGCATTCCTTTCTTCGCATTTTTTCGTTTTGCATATGCATTCCGTATGTTAGTGTTCGGTCCGATAGGGCATTGGAAACCCTTACAACACACGGCATCCAAATTCAATTGAAAAGACCGGCAGCCTTTGGTATATGATCCCCATGAAGCGAGACCCTTGCAAAACATCCCCTTTTGCCCAATCTCTGCGTCAGGCTCAGATTTTAGTCCTCAAAATACCAAAAGTATTCCTGCGGCTAAAATCTTCGCCTTCCTTGACCTTAAACAAAATTGAACGTTCTGCAAAGATCTCGAAGCCTCGTGCGTCATACCTGATTTGTGCCTTCATCGTCTTGGGATTGGCTGCGGCCAGCCATTCTTATGTCCTGCCGGCCAAACAGATCCTGGACTTTATGATCGAACAGTTTGGTTCCGCTCGCACCTTTGAAGTATTGCAAAAGACAGTCATTTATGATCCTGCCCTTGAAGGGGGGATGCGGGAACTGGACCAGACCCTCTACTACCGGTATCCGGATCGGTTCAGGTGTGAAGTGAGAACACCAGATGCCGAACAGGTTCGGGTGGCTGGACCTGAGGGCGCCATCTTTGTCACAAATGGCAAGATCATTGCGGAAACAGAAAACCCCTTCGACCACTTCAAAGATCTTCTATTGTATCGACAGGCAGACGTTTTGCTCAAGAGGCTTTTTCAACTGGATGTCAATCTTGATGTAGTAAGCCTTGGAAGGTACAAGGACAGGATCGCCTATGTCATCGGGGCAAAATACCCTGATGAATCTGTTCCTCAGGTTTGGATTGAAAAGGAGACCTTCAGGCCAATAAGATACGTTGTGAAGGGTTGTGGTTCCAAGGATGCGACTTTGGAAGAAATCGAGTATGCGGACTACATGCCCCTGGGCAAAGGCAGGTGGTACCCTGCACGTATCCTGTTTTTTCAGAATGGCCGACTCGCCAGGATGTATGTGTTAAAGACTTTCAGGGTCAATCCGGATCTGCCCGACCAGTTATTCGACATTGCTTATCTAAAGACGGTGTACCAGCCAATTGCTGACACTCAACCATCATCCCCACCCACATCCGAACTGGATGAGGTCAAGAAGACCATCAGGGATTTTACAAAGACCTTTGAATAATGGAAAAAATTGTGATTGAAGGGGGCCACCGCTTAGAAGGCACGGTGGCCGTCAGCGGGGCGAAGAACGCGGCTCTTCCCATATTGGTCTCTTCCCTCCTTACCGAGGGCTGGAACACCTTTCATAATGTGCCGGATCTTAAGGATATCAGAACTATCAAGAGGTTACTGATTGACCTTGGGGCCAACGTCGAAACCAGCCAAAGTGTGGTAAAGGTGGATGCCGGCGGGCTGAATAGCTATGAGGCCCCATATGATCTGGTTCGAACCATGCGTGCCTCGGTCCTGGTCCTTGGGCCATTGCTGGCCCGCCTCGGAGGTGCCCGGGTTTCTCTACCAGGAGGCTGTGCCATCGGTGCCCGCCCCATCAACCTCCACCTCAATGGCTTAGAAGAACTTGGGGCATCGATCTCACTGGAGCACGGCTATATCGAGGCGCAGGCCCGCTCACTGAAAGGGGCTGAGATCTATTTTGACGTTGTCACCGTAACCGGCACGGAAAACATTATGATGGCGGCTGTGCTGGCCGAAGGGCTCACCACCCTGAGGAATGCGGCTCGTGAGCCCGAGGTCGTGGCCTTGGCAGAGGCCTTGAACCGGATGGGTGCCCGGATCACCGGCGCTGGTACACCGGTCATTAAGATAAGAGGGGTTAAGACCTTGAAGCCGATTTCCTTTACCATTATACCAGACCGGATCGAGACCGGCACTTTCATGGTTGCCGCAGGAGTGACCCGGGGCAATATTAAGATTGTAGGCTGTGAACCCAACCACCTTGGGGCCATGATCAACAAACTGCAGCAGACAGGCATAACAGTCGAAGAAGAAACAGATGGCCTTCGCGTAGTAGGCACGGAAACGATTTCCAGCGTGGATGTTAAGACCCTCCCCTATCCCGGGTTTCCCACTGACATGCAGGCCCAGTTCATGGTACTTATGTGTCTGACCAACGGCTTGAGTGTGGTCTCTGAGACTATCTTTGAAAATCGGTTCATTCACGTAAGTGAGCTTCAACGTATGGGCGCAGACATTACGGTCTCCGGCACCACCGCTGTGGTCAGGGGCGGCAGACGCTTGACTGGGGCGCCTGTTATGGCCACCGACCTGAGGGCAAGCGCTTCGCTCATTTTGGCAGGCCTGGCCGCAGAGGGGACCACCGAGGTTTCCCGGGTTTATCACATAGACCGGGGATATGAGTGCATTGAGAAGAAGTTGGCTCAACTGGGTGGGCATTTGTGGCGTACCCGGGCGTAAAAAGCTCAAAGCTGAAAGCTCAAGGCCCGCCCTGGCGCGTCGTTCCATATGAGCTACCCGCCTAATAAACCCGGTCTGGGCCAGGGCTGAGGGCCAGAAATGCTTTTTTTGCTTTGAGCTTTCAGCTAATCGTAGACCGGCCAAACCGACATGCGTGCTGGAGATCCTCCGCAGATTTACGCCAGACCCCTGATCCCTCTCCTGCTGGCCCTCATGGCCGGAATTGTCGTGGGCCTTTGGCTGCCCGGCCTTTCCAGCTTGCTTGTTGCCGTTGCCATTGTCTTCCTGATTTTCCTTCTCATTCTCCTCAAGAAGCAAAGGGTCTACCTGCTTCCCCTTTTCCTTTTCTTTACCATTGGCTACTGGAGTCTACAAAGTTGGACCTCACCGCGACTTCCGGCAAATCACGTATCCCATTTTGTTGACGGTAGACCCTGGCACATTATCGGTACAGTAGATGGTCATCCAGAACGATTCCCTGACCGGACCCGTCTTGTGCTGAAAGCAGAATCCTTGGCAAGGGAGGGCGTTTTCTACAAGGTGAGCGGTGCCGTAAGGGCGACAATCCGGGAGCCTGTAGCTGGTTTGCGTTCAGGGGACAGGGTGGCGTGTCTTGCAAGGCTCAAAGAGATCCGTAACTTCAACAACCCGGGTGGTTTTGACTACCGTCGGTATTTGGCCTTTCGAGGAATATATGCCTCTGCATCTGTTTCCAGGGAAAGCTTTGTCATTAGACTGCACCCTGGAAAGACCTACCGGCTAGGCCATGCCATAGACCGGTCGAGACAAGCCGTGTCCAGCCTGATTGACAAGGCCACCTCCACCCCAGAAGACCCTGAAACCGGCTCAACGGGCCAACCGGCTCAACGGGACGCAAGGGGGGTCATAAAGGCACTTCTTATCGGCGATCGAAGCGAGGTTTCTCGGGAGATTAGAGATGTTTTCAACCGGATCGGAACTGCCCATCTGCTGGCCATCTCAGGTCTCCACATCGGTATCGTAGCAACCCTTGCCTTTCTGGGCTTTCGATTTGTCCTGGCCCGATCCCAAAGGGTTCTCCTGGCTGCGTGGCCTGCAAAGGGTGCAGCCCTCTTGAGTCTATTTCCTGTTCTCTTTTACGGCTTTTTGGCCGGGATGTCCCCTGCTACCCAGAGAGCTGTTATCATGGTGATGGTCTTCTTGATGGCCTTGCTATTCGAACGGGAACGAGACACCATCAATACCCTAACTTTGGCAGCCCTTGTGATCTTGATCATAAGCCCCACGGCTCTGTTTGAAATCTCTTTTCAGCTCTCATTTACTGCCGTATTTGCCATCCTCTACATGCTGAAGCACTTTCCCTTTGTTGTTGAACTCAGGCGCGGCCCGCCCACAGTTTACAAGAGGCCGGCCCTTTTTCTCTTTGTATCCGCAGCTGCGATCCTGGGTACTTTTCCTATAGCCCTGTATTATTTCAATCAAACATCTCTCATCGGGATTTTGACCAATTGCTTTATGGTGCCTGTGATTGGATTTCTGGTCGTGCCGGCGGGGCTGCTGGCTGTCTTATTTTTGCCTATTAGTGCAACCATAGCCCTGTGGATCATGAAAGGGGCGACAGTAATCCTTGAAGGAGGCATGGGCCTGGCCGTTTTCTTTTCAAAGTGGCCATTTGCTGCTGTCAGGACTGTCACTCCCACCTTGATCGAGATTGGGCTTTACTATGCCCTGGCGTGGACCCTCTTTAACTTCCGCCGGACCCGCTGGGCAAGACCCCTGCTGATTGGCCTTGTACTAGTTGTTTTGGCAGATGTCGGCTACTGGGTCAGCGAGCGGTACGGCCGTCGTGAATTGAGGATGACGGTGATTGATGTTGGGCAGGGGAGTTCTGCTCTCATGGAACTCCCAGGAGGTCCCTGCATACTGGCAGATGGCGGAGGGTTTTATGACAACCGTTTTGATGTAGGGGCTCGGGTGGTAGGGCCTTTGTTGTGGAAGAGAAAGATTGCCACCGTGGAAATCCTTGTCCTTTCTCATCCGCACCCGGACCATTTGAATGGGCTGTTGTCTATTGCCCGGCACTTTGATGTCCGGGAGGTATGGATGAACCAGGAGCACGCGGATACAGAGCCCTATCTGGATTTTCTAAGAATCATCTCAGAAAACGATATTCGTGTGGTTGGACTAAAGGAGCTGGTTAAACCGCGAATGATCAATGGGGTTCGGTTTCAGGCATTTTATCCTCCTTTGGATTTCTTAGAACGGAAAGCAGGGGATGGCTGGCGCACCAAAAATAATAACTCTCTTGTCCTAAAGGTTTCTTTTGAAAATGTATCGTTCTTGCTGCCCGGAGATATTGAGGCCGAGGCAGAAAACGAACTCACATCCCTGTCCTGCGCTGCCCTTACGAGCAACGTGCTCTTGGTCCCTCACCACGGAAGCCGGAGATCAAGCACACGTAAGTTTCTGAGATGCGTGAGCCCTGACATAGCTGTCATATCATCAGGATGGAAGAACATATTCGGATTTCCTCACAAAAAGACTCTCAAGCGTTACCAGGCTCTGGGATGTCAAATATTTCGCACTGATCGCAACGGCGCCATCACCATAACCACAGACGGCACGAACATAAGCGTCAAGCCGTTCCTATATTCAGACACATAGGGCATCTGTTTGTCTGAGACGATGATTCTATGTGAGTAATGAACCCTCAATATTTTTCTACCTTCAAAAGTAAACCGTCCATTCTTCCCACCGCCCCGCTCTCCAACCAACCTCCATTTGTGTCAAGAGTGTAGACGCGACCCCGCTCTTCTGACTCGGGCTGTGATGTGACGTAAGAACCCAGGTGCCCGCCCGCCTCGCCCGCCCGCCATCGCCTGCTTGTCATCGCCCGAAAATCGTACGCAGCCATGGCGATGGCGGGCAGGCCTCTATCTTCCACTTTCTTACCATCATGAACCGGCTTTAAAAGGATTACTTAGAAACTGTAAAACTAAAGATGTCCACAAACTTCATTTCTTCGTTGACAGGAGGAACAGGATGTCCCCAATTTGACTTGTGCACGTTCTGCACGATGTCCCCTTTGATGGACCGTCACATATCATCAAACCATTGCAATAGCAAGTTTGTTCTTTAGTTATTTTCAGATGTTATGACGGTTACTTATTTATGAACGTCCCCATTGGTTCCCAGGATATTGGAAGCATTGTAGATGCCGTGGAGCGGATAAACATACGCCTCCTTTTTACCATTGGGGGAGACGGCACCATGATGGCATCCACCAAGATCGCCGAAGAGATCAACAAAAGACGGCTGAAGATTGGCGTGATAGGCATACCTAAGACGATTGATAATGATATCTATCTAATAGATTGATCTTTTGGCTTTGACACGGCTGTGGACGTAGCAGTTAATGTCATTGGCGCTGCCCACAATGAAGCCATCAGTGCCCCGAACGGTATAGGCCTGGTAAAGCTCATGGGCCGTCATTCGGGGTTTATAGCGGCAGCGGCCACCATGGCAATGCCGGATGTGAATTTCACGCTGATCCCAGAGTCTGACTTTGACCTTGAGGGTCCAAAGGGACTGCTCGAAGCCTTGAAGGAGCGGTTGGTCAGCAGAAAACATGCGGTGATTGTTGTGGCCGAGGGGGCAGGGCAGAGGTTCTTTATGGACAGACCACAGGAGCGCGATGCCTCTGGAAACGTACGCTTGCATGACATTGGCCTATTTCTGAAAGAGGCCATTACCTCATATTTCAGGGAACAGAATATGGAGGTGAACCTGAAATACTTTGATCCCAGTTATATCATCCGGAGTGTTCCGGCCAATGCCAACGACCATATCCTGTGTGGCTTTCTAGGTCGCGGTGCAGCTCACGCGGGCATGGCTGGAAAGACCAAGATGCTTGTGGGCTTGTGCAATAATCATCTTGTTCATATTCCTATGGAGGCAACGGCCGGAAAGCAAAAACAGGTGGACCTTTCTGGCGGTAAATGGATGGGCGTGCTGGAGACTACGGGGCAGACCGGTTTAAAGAATTCAAATGCTGTTTGAAGGTATCTGAGATGTCCTCAGAGCCGGGTTTCTACGCGTCAATAATCTGACACTTGAACACACAACCAATCAAATTCCCAGGACGTCCATGTGGGATGCCCTAAAAAAGAAGCCGTAACTGTTTGAAATTATGCAAATTGAACTACTAGGACTATTACGGCACGATTTGTGCGAATAGGCACTACCGTTAGGTGTAGTGTGCCCACATTCAAATCATTGTCAATAGGTACAAGGCGAGAGAGCAGGTAATTTTGTCATGACCGGAAAACCAACCTATGAACAGTTGGAACAAAATGTCAAAGAGTTAGAGAAAGAAGCCGTTAAGCCCAAGCAAATTGAACGGGCTCTGCGTGCGAGTGATAGATTGCTTTCGCAAATCGTTGAGGGGAGTCCTATACCAACCTTTGTAATTGACAAGAAGCACATCGTTACGCACTGGAACAAAGCTTGTGAGAATCTTACGGGCATTCCTGCAAACGAAGTAATCGGAACTCAGAAACAGTGGTTGGCTTTCTATTCCACGGAAAGACCTGTTATGGCTGACCTTGTCGTGGATAACAAACTAGGAGAAGAAACAGCTTTATATTACGGCAACAAATATCGAGAGTCAGCTGTTATTGAGGGAGCATACGAGGCTGAAGATTTCTTTCCTGATCTGGGAGACAAAGGCAAATGGCTTTTTTTTACTGCAGCACCATTGAAAAACGCTGAGGCGAAAGTTGTTGCAGCTATAGAAACTCTCCAAGACCTAAGCGAGCACAAGCAGGCGGAGAAAGAACTGCTGGAGAGTCAGGAGAGATATCGTACTGTTTTGGAGGCATGTCCAGATCCAGTCGTCGTCTACGACATGGCTGGTAAGGCTGTGTACGTGAATCCAGCTTTCACAAGTGTTTTTGGGTGGCAACCAGACAAACTCTTGGGCAGGAAGATGGATTATGTTCCTGAGGAGAACGGGCCTGAAACCCAAACAATGATTGACAAGGTGCTAGCAGGAGAAAGCTTCTCTGGCATTGAAAGCCGCCGATACACCAAAGAAAGAAACATTGTTGACGTTAGTATAAGCGCGGCCATTTATCTGGATCGTGATGGAAATCCAGCAGGCAGTGTCCACATCTTGAGAGACATTACAGATCAGAAGAGACTGGAAGCCCGCCTCAAGGCAGGGGAAAAGATTTTGAAGCTCCAAAAAGACCTGGAAGAACGGAACAAGAAGCTAAGCGAGTCCAACAAAGAGCTCAGCCAAGCTTATTCCGTGATCAAGAGAGACCTTGAGGCTGGGGCGAAGATTCAATCCAGTCTTATGCCACAGGCACCCTCAACCATCTACAGGGTTCAGTTTGATTCGATATTCCTGCCATCTACTTTTGTGGCTGGTGACATTTTCAACTACTTCAAACTTGATGAACATCACGTTGGTTTTTATGTGCTTGATGTAGCAGGCCACGGTATACCGGCAGCTATGCTTTCGGTCGCCTTGAGCAAAGCCCTTTGCCCAACAAATGATCAAGAAGGTCTGTTGAAACAGTTTATGCCAGCCCCAGAACCTCCCTATTACAGAATAACCAATCCCGCCATGGCAGTACAGGCTCTGAACAAACGTTTTCAGGCAGACGCTAATACTATGCAATACTTCACCATGGTTTACGGGTTTATCGATGCACGAAATGGTCAAACGGTAATGACCCTGGCAGGTCACCCACCTCCAATATTCTTGAAAAAGGGGGCAAAGGCCTCTCTCATAGGGACAGGCGGATACCCGGTTGGCATGCTGCCTGACGTTGATTACGCAGAAGAGGAAGTCAAGTTAAACAAGGGGGACAGGCTCATTCTTTATTCTGACGGAATCACTGAATGTACAAACAACAATCAGATAGAATTTTCAGTGGAACGTTTGATCGACATATTAGAAAAAGGACACAATTTTCCGCTACGAGAATTGATGGAAAGGATTGAGGAAGGCCTGCGCCTATGGCGGGGAAATAATGACTTTGAAGACGATATGACTCTTTTGGCTATAGAATTTGTCTGAGCCATCAACTCTGATGTCTTTACGGTCATTAGCACATCCCGAAAAGCAAGAAGAGAAGATTGCCGGTCCGCCCACCCACCACAATGGAGGAAGCATGGGGTCAAAGAGAGTCAAGTTGGTTATAGACAGTGACCTGGAACAGGTGTTTCTAGTTGGCATGGCAATAAACAAGCTATGTTCTTTGATTCCTCTTTCAGATACTGACTCCGACCAGATTGAACTTTGTGTGGTTGAAGCCGTAAATAACTGTATCGAACATGCTTATGGAAATGAAAAGGGGCAGGAGGTCGAGATTACTCTTACCCTTCATCCTGACAGACTTGTCATTGATGTTTGTGACACCGGGAAATCTATGGAGCAAGAACTTGTGGAGCGAAAGGATGTTTCAGCGCTGGAAATTGACCCTAGTGAGCTTAACAGCATAGCTGAAACAGGAAGAGGCCTTCCTATTATAAAGATGATTATGGATTCCGTGACCTATAAGACGGAGAGCGGGAGAAATTGCCTGACTCTGCTAAAGAATACGTCAGTTTTTGGTGTTTACAAAGGAGGCTGAGATGGAGATTGAAGACAAAAAAGATGGAAATGTTCTGATAGTCAAAATATTGAACAAAAGATTGGATGCACAAGGTGCGACCGACTTTAAGGAGAAGATGTCAGGCTATATCTCCAGTGGTAGTCATTCAATCGTCTTGAATATGTCTGAGGTCGATTTTGTAGACAGCAGCGGCCTGGGAGCAATGGTTTCAGTCCTTAAGCTGTTAGGTGACGGGGGCAACCTTGTCATCTGTGGTGCAAGGGGTTCAGTCATGAGAATGTTCAAACTGACTAGAATGAACAAGGTGTTTAGCATGTTTGAAGGGCAAAGGGAGGCTGTTGCCGCCTTGTCTAAATAGTGGATTCGATGGATACTACCTCTGTTCACCCCTCCACAAGTGCAGAGGTTCATCAGTCTCACCATCAAAGATTTCACCTGCTCTAGTGGCCGACTGGCTATCAGGCGACCCGGCCAGCAGAAAGCCAGCGAAGGAGAGTGACTGTGAAAAGCGGAAACACAACGAGCTCAGCAAAGGATGTCCGAAATTTTCAGAAGTCGGTTCGTTATCACGTAAAATATTCGGGCGGAAAAGCTTGGGATGATGCTTCACAAGGCGATATTTACCAGGCAGTAGCCCTTGCGGTGCGCGAGCGGTTGATTGACGGAATGTTGGAGACAGATGAACGTTACAAGAAAGAGGATGCGAAGAGACTCTATTATCTTTCCATGGAATTTCTTATGGGCAGGGCCCTAGGGAATAATCTGTATAACCTGGGAATCTTTGATTTGGCAAAGGATGCCCTAGTAGATATGGGCATTGACATAGAAGAAGTAAGGGGCAACGAAGTCGATGCAGCCCTTGGAAATGGTGGATTGGGCCGGCTGGCAGCGTGTTTTCTGGACTCCTTGGCAACCCTTGGATTGCCCGGGTATGGCTATGGCATAAATTATGATTTCGGTCTCTTCAGACAGGAGATAGATAACGGCTGTCAGAGAGAAAAGCCGGACCATTGGTGTAGCGAGGAGACCCCCTGGCTAATACAAAGGCCATATCAGGCCTGCATTATTCCTGTGTACGGTAGAATAGAGCATTTTCAGGACAGGCACGGAAACGATAACCCCATGTGGATGGACTGGAAAATACTAGTAGGTGTCCCACATGATATGCCTATTGTCGGCTTTGGCGGAAAGACCGTCAATTATCTGAGACTTTTTTCTGCAAGGTCTTCGGACGAATTTGATATGCAGATATTTAACGAAGGGGATTACTTTAAGGCGGTTGAGCAGAAGATGTCTTCAGAGACCATATCCAAAGTGCTGTATCCGTCAGACTCTGTTGAGGTCGGCAAGGAGCTTCGCCTGGTTCAGGAGTATTTCCTCGTAGCCTGTTCCATAAGGGATATTGTGAGAAGGTATCTTGCAAATCATGATACACTCGATGCCTTCGCAGACAAGGTCGCTATTCAACTAAACGACACTCATCCAGCCCTTACGGTGGCTGAGCTGATGCGTACCCTGATTGATGAGCATGATATGGCGTGGGAAAGGGCATGGGAGATCACAGAGGCTACCCTAGCTTATACGAACCATACTCTGCTTCCAGAGGCGTTAGAGAAATGGCCTGTTCCCCTCCTTGAGCGTGTACTTCCCAGGCATCTGCAGATAATATATGAGATAAACCGCCGATTTCTGCAACAAGTCTCTTCCCGTTGGCCTGATGACGGTGATAGATTACGTAGGATGTCTATCATTGAGGAGGGGGAGACTAAACAGGTACGCATGGCATATCTTTCAATAGTCGGCAGCCATTCGGTAAACGGTGTAGCAGAACTTCATTCTGAACTCGTAAAAAGCTCTCTCGTTCCCGATTTCTACGAGCTTTGGCCTGAAAGATTCAACAACAAGACAAATGGGGTGACGCAGCGTCGGTGGCTGTTGAAGTCAAATCCACTACTTTCTGATCTGATAACAGAAGCAATTGGCGATGCATGGATTACGGATTTGGACAGGCTGAGGCAACTGGAAAAATATGCTGATGATGAAACATTTCAGAGAAAGTTTCTCAAGATCAAGAAGGCCAATAAGGAAAGATTGGCGAAGGTAATCCTTGATACAGCAAGGGTGGAGGTGGATCCTAATTCCCTCTTTGACACACAGATCAAGAGACTTCACGAATACAAGCGCCAGCTTCTAAATGTTATGTACATAATTCATCAGTACCTGAGTTTGATAGAAGATCAGAAGGAACTCACTGTGCCTAAGACCTATATTTTTGCAGGCAAGGCAGCACCGGGGTATTTCATGGCGAAACTGATAATAAAGCTCATATGCAGCGTGGGTGAGGTTATTAACAAAGACCCCAGGGTAAAAGGACAGATGAAGGTGGTCCTTGTTCCTGATTACAGGGTGTCTCTGGCGGAAAAGATCGTCCCTGCTGCTGAGTTAAGCGAGCAGATATCCACTGCAGGCATGGAGGCCTCAGGAACGGGAAACATGAAGCTTGCCATGAATGGAGCACTGACAATAGGGACCCTTGATGGAGCAAATCTGGAGATATTAGAAGAGGTGGGCCAGGAGAACATATACATATTTGGTCTCAAGGTTGAAGAGATTCAGCAAATGAGAGATGGCGGTGCCTATAATCCGTTGGATTACTATAATCAGAATCCGGATATAAAACGGGTAATGGACGGCATCGGTTCTGATATGTTTTGTCCCAATGAGAGCGGCCTTTTTAAACCCATCTGTGACAATATCCTACATCAAGGAGACTATTACTTCCATCTTGCAGATTTCCAGCCTTATGTTGAGGCGCAAGACAAGGTATCGCAGGAATACAGGGATCGTTCACTGTGGGCAAAAAAAGCCATCTTAAACGTCGCTCGCACTGGCAAATTTTCTTCTGACCGCACGATCTCTGAGTATGCCAGAGAAATATGGAACCTGAGGCAGGGGGTGTAGCGAATTTCTAGCTCGCCCAGGTTCGGAGGCGAGAGAATGGCCGGGCACAGGACAAGAACCCAAGAGGGTTTCCTGGAGATTATCGGCGAGGATTTCGAGATATCGAGGGGGAGTCCGCTCCCTCTGGGTGCCACGCTTAAACGGGGAGGGATCAACTTCGCGGTATTCTCTAAACACGCTACCTCGGTTGCCCTGGTCCTGTTCGTTCCCGGCAAGGATGATCCGGTCGCAGAATTTCCCCTTGACCCGCGCTACAACCGGACCGGGCACACTTGGCACGCCTTTGTCCAGGGGCTTGATCCCGGCATCGAATACGGCTACCGGGCGGACCGCCAGTCGAACCATGAACAACACATCCACAGATTCGATCTCTCCGAGGTTCTTGTTGATCCTTATGCCAAGGCACTGTCTGGAGGAGAGGTCTGGGGCCAAATCACTAACTGCGAGGGTGAGCCGTCATCCGCTGCCTGTGTAAAGAGGCGTCGTTGTCTGGTAGTGGATGACGATTTTGACTGGGGATTTGATCAGCCGCTGAATATTCCGCTTTCCCAGACCATCATTTACGAGCTGCACGTTCGTGGCTTAACGTGCCATCAATCTTCCGGGGTGGCGCACCCTGGGACTTATGCCGGTCTGGTCGAGAAGATCCCGTACCTAAAAGAGATGGGTATTACAGCCGTGGAGATGTTGCCAGTTAATGAGTTCGAAGAGACCGACACCGACAGGATAAATCCCCTGACCGGCGAACGGCTTCTTAATTTCTGGGGGTACCATTCCATTTCCTTTTTCGCTCCCAAGGCCTCATATGCCTCAAACAACAAAAATGGAGCCCAGGTCAAGGAGTTCAAGGCCATGGTCAAGGCCATGCATGAAGCCGGCATCGAGGTGATCCTCGACATGGTTTTCAATCACACAGCCGAGGGCGACGAGCGGGGCCACACCCTTTCCTACCGGGGGCTAGACAACAGTACCTACTACATAATCTCCCACGACTCCGGGTCGTACTACAACTATTCTGGATGTGGAAACACCTTGAATTGCAATCACCCGGTAGTCCGTGACATGATCCTAGACTGCCTCCGCTACTGGGTAACGGAGATGCACGTGGACGGGTTCAGGTTTGACCTGGCCTCGATTCTGGGGAGGGGCCAGGACGGATCAGTCCTCGCCAACCCCCCGCTCCTGGAAAGGATTGCCGCTGACCCAGTGCTGGGCAACACTAAGCTTATTGCTGAGGCATGGGACGCGGCTGGACTTTACCAGGTAGGCACCTTTCCCGCCTGGGGCCGGTGGGCCGAATGGAACGGAAAGTACAGAGACGATGTGAGGAAATTCGTAAAGAGTGACCCCGGAATGGTCTCAGCCCTGGCCAGCCGGATGATGGGAAGCCCTGATATTTACCAAGGCAGCGGCCGGGCGCCCTATCACAGCATCAACTTTGTCACATGCCACGACGGCTTCACCCTGGCTGACCTTGTTTCATACAACGACAAACACAATGAAGCCAATGGCGAGGAAGGAAGGGATGGGGCTAATGATAACCTAAGTTGGAATTGCGGACGGGAAGGCCCCACCAGTGTCAGGGATAGCATCCCTGATGCCGCCTATTCGTTGAAAGAGGTGAAGTCTCTTCGTCGCCGCCAGGCAAAAAACTTCGCTGCCATCTTGCTGCTCTCCAGGGGCATCCCCATGATCCTGGCCGGAGATGAGATGGGCAGGACCCAGCTCGGAAACAACAACGCCTACTGTCAGGACAACGAAACAAGCTGGGTGGACTGGAATCTTACCCAGAAGAACGCGGATTTGCTCCGATTCTTCAAGTTGCTGATAAAGTTCCGCAAGAGCCATCCGGCCTTGAGGTACGGCAGCTTCACCCAACAGGAAGGTGAGTCTGGCTTTCCCATCACTTGGCACGGCGTAAAGCCGGGCAGGCCCGACTGGTCGTGGGAATCACGAAATTTGGCCGTGCAGATTTCAGAGAAAACTCCTAACACTGCCTCAGGAATGACTGATATCTACATCGCAGCCAATGCCTACTGGGAGGCGCTCAGAATAGAACTGCCGAAACTGACCGGAAGTAGAAAATGGCTCCGCGTAGTTGACACGATGCTGGAAAGCCCCGAAGACATCGCCGAGGAGGGCAAGGGACCCTGTCTTGATGATCAGAATGTTTATGAGATCAGTCCGCGCTCTGTGGTCGTTTTGATCGGCAAGTAGATGAATGAAATCATGCAACCTCTATCTGTCGTCAGACCGCTGCCCTTTCTTGTCCTACTGAGTGCAGAATGATTCGTTTTTTAGATATTTTCCTTTTGCAGAAAGCTTGGAACTGTTCGACAGCAACTGCCCCCAACGGATAAAAAAGAGAGGAGGGCCATCATGGCAGTCAGCTACAAGGAATTGGGATTCGTCAACACCCAAGAAATGTTTAAGAAAGCCATGGAGGGCGGATATGCCGTCCCGGCATATAACTTCAACAACCTGGAGCAGCTTCAGGCTATCATTAATGGTTGCGGTCGATCCAGATCCGCCCTGATCCTGCAGGTCTCCAAGGGTGCCCGCAATTACGCCAATCCCATACTCCTGCGCAACATGGGAAAGGGTGCCGTTGAAATGGCCCGGGAGCTCGCCTACGACATCCCCATCGCTCTTCACCTGGACCATGGCGACAGTTACGGACTGTGTGTTTCCTGTATCGAAAGCGGATTTTCTTCGGTGATGATCGATGGGTCACACCTCCCCTATGAGGAAAACGTCACATTAACAAAGAAGGTAGTCGGTTACGCTCACAAGCACGATGTTAGTGTCGAAGGTGAGCTCGGCGTACTATCCGGTATTGAAGACGACGTACAGGCAGCAAGGTCCGTTTACACCCAGCCCGAAGAGGCTGAACACTTCATAGAGAAGACCGGCGTTGATTCTCTTGCGATTTCAATCGGAACCTCTCACGGGGCCTATAAATTCAAGCCCGACCAGTGCACCCGCAACAAAGAGGGCGTTCTGGTTCCGCCTCCCCTGCGGTTTGACATCCTTGAGGAGATCGAAAGGCGAATTCCACGTTTTCCCATTGTTTTGCACGGAGCCAGTTCCGTTCTTCCCAAATACGTTGACCTCATTAACAATAACGGCGGAGTCCTGGAAGCCGCTGTGGGTGTTCCCGAAGATCAACTGAGAAGAGCAGCAAAATCTGCTGTGTGCAAGATCAACGTCGACTCAGACGGACGGTTGGTCGTCACAGCCATGATTCGGAAAATATTCAGCGAAAATCCAGCTGAATTCGATCCGCGCAAATACCTCGGTCCTGCCCGTGACGAGCTTATGAATATGATTATTGAAAAGAACAAAAAGGTACTTGGCAGCGCAGGTCGATATTAGCGAGTACTTTGGCAAACACTCATTTTATGGTATTTTCTTCTGGGATAACGGCAACAGGTAAATATCGGGGAGGTCTATCCTTAACTCCTCAGCCTTTGAACAGACGGCTGGCGGTGAGGAACTCCCTGTTAGCCTGCTCAACCATGCATCTTCCCTGATCCCGAGGGTAAGTCAGCCTTCCCCCTACTATATGTGTGAGCCAGGATCTTTCTACATCTTACGCGCATGACCACAACATCTTGGGTTTTTCACGGATAGGTCAATGCTGTCGATCTCTGCTATACATTGCTAATCCGAGTGCCCCAGAAAATGTTATGATATGCTTTTCATATCTTCAATCCTAGCCGCATAATGGCTGGACAGACTTGCCGATGCCAAAGGGGGGGGTTGCTGATGTCTGAGGTTATCCAGACTGAGGCTTTGACTAACCTACTTGACCAGAAGGGGATCATCTCAAAACAAGAACTGTTGGAAGAGATTAAGAGGGTGGTTGCTAAGATGCCAAGGGCGGGGGTTGATTGGTTGGTCAGTTCATACCCTTTTTCCAACTGAACTGCTGTCGTTGCTTAGTTGAAAGCTACTTATCAACTAGAGTTAAACTTGTCAAGCCTTTTTTGTTGACTTCAACCTTTCAACTATGTTTTATTTGTTAATAAGGGATATTCTCATGGCTGAAACTCCTGAAAAAACCTACATAAATACCACGGTAAGCTCTGAGCTTGTTAGATCCTTGAAGGTGTTGGCAGCTCAGACTGACGTCCGCATGAATCAACTCTTGGAAGAGGCTATCCAGGACCTTCTTCAGAAGTACGAAAAGAAAACCAAGGAATAACTGGCCAGGTTGACCTTGACCGTCGTCTAGATTACAATTGTCTTATCTCTCGTTCGTATGAAAGGAGGCGACCATGACACGCCGCAGGATTAACATATACGGGGAGGACAAGATCCTCGGGAATTGCCTGCATACACCATGGCAGAGGCAGCAAGGTATCTAGAGTTGGTCCCTGCAACGCTTCGGTCTTGGGTCGCCGGGCGGCGGTATCCAAAAAGTGGCGGCAAGGTTGCCTTTTTTGAGCCACTTATTCAGCGCCCTGATCCTTCAGGCACTCAGCTTTCTTTCTGGAACTTAGTGGAAGCTCACGTACTTCGAGCTTTGCGGGTCAAGCACAGTGTTTCCATTAAGGCTGTGCGGGTTGCTCTCGATTTTGCCCAAGACAAGTATGATATTAATCGCCTTCTACTAAGCCCTGAACTTCGCACTGAAGCGGGGGACCTATTTCTCGACAAGTATGGCGAGTTGATTAATCTGTCTAAATCTGGACAGCTAGCTATGAAGACACTCTTGGAGGATTACTTAGAAAGGATTGACTGGGGCACCAAAAAGTTGCCAATACGCCTTTATCCTTTCTCCCGTAGGTTTCCTGTGCCAAACGAGGTTTCCCTAAACCGTGCCTTCAGGTTGGTCGTCATTGACCCACATGTTTCGTTTGGACGACCAGTAATTGAAAGAAAAGGTATCTCCACAGCGATAATATCTGACCGAATCGACGCTGGTGAGTCAGTACAGGACTTAGCAGAAGATTACGATCTTGAACCGTGGGAAGTAAACGGAGCCCTCATCTACGAAAAGGCAGCTTGACCCCGGTTTTCTTTACTGATCGAGACCTGGGAAAGCTAGTCCCAAAATTACTCCGAAAGGCCGGAATAAGCGTTGAAGGGCACTCGGATCGTTTTCCACATATTGAATTTAACCTTTGGCGTTTATTGGAAATGAGGTAGGGACAAAAAGAAAGGAATTATGAAGCCAAGCCTTTTTGGATTTCACTTTGCATGGATTTTACGACAGCAATAGGATCCTTTGCTCTGCTGATAGGGCGACCAACAACCACATAATCAGCGCCGTTTATTATGGCATCTTGAGCTGTCACAATCCGTTTTTGATCGTCTTCGGGGATTTCAACATTTTTACCTGGCCTGATACCGGGAGTCACTATGAGAAAGTTGTCACCAAAAGCGTCTCTTAGGCGGGGCACTTCAAGACCAGAAGAAATGACGCCGTCACATCCAAGCCTCAAAGCACGTTTGGCTCGATGGTAAACCAAATCTTCAATTGTACCGGAAAATCCCATTTCCTCCATGTCCTCTTCGCCAAAGCTGGTCAATACGGTGACGGAAAGAATCTTAACCCCGTTTTTTTCAGCAACTGCTGCTCGAAGGATTGGGTCATTTCCATGTACAGTGGCAAAGGTAATATTTCTGTTTTTCAATTGCCTAAGAGCCAGTTTGACTGTTTCTGGAACATCAAAGATTTTGAGGTCAACCATGACCTTATGGCCACGCTCTGTAATCATTTCAATAGCGGGAAACCACCCTGCCATGAACAATTGCAGGCCGACTTTGTAGAAATTTATGTGATTTCCTAAAAGATCAACCCATTTTTCTGCTTCTTCCTTGGAGCCTACGTCCAGGGCAAAAATGATACGTTCATTTAATGGAATATTCTTGTGCTTCATAGGCTAATGTCCCCTAACCCGGATAAACCGGAAAATGCGAAATGTGAATATCGAAATTCGGAACATAGAGTTCGCTCCGGACTTCCGTGCAAGACCGCTTGGCGTATCGGAAGGACCGGATAAACTCCGCATTCATCGCTCTCTAACCTTGAACCGTGAACCTTGGAACTTTGAACCTAATGTGCAAACTATACTTTGTGCAGCCATAAACTGAGCTTGTTGATTGAGTCCGTTGTCCGTAGTCCGTTGCCAGTCTTTCAACCAGTGACCAATGACTACTGACCACTGACAACCACGATCATGCCGTGCCTTTGCTGACCCCGGCCTGCTCAAAGGTGAGCACTTCCAGAAACACGCGCACTCCGGCGTCTATGAGGTGCATGGCCAGGGCCGCCCCGGTGCCCTCGCCAAGACGCATCCCAAGGTCCAGAATTGGCCTGAGCCTCATATGGTCGAGCATCAACTGGTGCCCCTGTTCCACGGATCGATGACCTGCAAACATGTAATCTGACAGGACAGGAGACATTGCATGGGCCAACAAAGCCCCGGCTGTTGAAATCAGGCCGTCAATGACCACCGGCCTCTGGAAACGGGCTGCGGCGAGTACGGCACCTGCAATCCCTCCGATCTCAAACCCGCCCACCTTGCTCAACACGTCCAATGGGTCCTTGGGATCAGGCGCATTTATGTCAATCCCTTTCTGGATGGCCTGGCATTTTCTGGCAAAGGCCTCATCATCCACACCGGTGCCGCGGCCGGTCATCCGCTCCACAGGATGGCCCGTAATCACTGCTCCAATGGCGCTTGAAGGTGAGGTATTGCCGATGCCCATATCACCGGTCCCAAGCAGTTCCACGCCCTGTTCAAAGAGGTCTGTGGCCGCCTCGCACCCTGCCATAACAGATTGTTCTGCCTGCTCCAGTGTCATGGCAGGCCCACGGGTAAAATCGTTGGTTCCTCTGGCTACCTTTTTAACAATCAGCGCATTTTCCTCTGAGATCCGTGCAGTACGGGCCGCTGCCCCAGCGGACAAGTCAGAGGTGTCCGGAATGATGCCCATGTCTACAACCAACACACGAATACCTGTCTGGCGGGCCACGACGTTTATACCTGCCCCGCCCCGGATGAAGGTCTTGACCATCTCGCCGGTCACCTCCTGGGGATATGCGCTGACTCCCTGCGCTGCAATGCCGTGGTCCCCGGCCATCACCAGGACAGCCTTGTTTTTTACCGACGGCTCCATGGTCCGCTGTATGCCGCAAACCCGCTCTCCGATTAGGTGCAGCTCTCCTAAAGCCCGGTGCGGCATGACCAGCCGGGATGTGTGCTCGCGAGCCTGCTGGATCATCGTTTGGTCTGCGGGCTCAATGGCCTTGATAATGTCTTCCAACTTCATGCATTCTCCTTTCTCAGGCGAGTTCCGCAAACTGCAGACTCACAACAAATCCGAAATTCGAATATCGAAATCCGAAACAAATTCAAAATTCAAATATCAAATGTTCAAAACGCTTCAGATTGACGAGTTCGGGGATTTGAAAATCAGTATTTCCAAACGTCAATCCTTCATTTCTTTTGTTTCGGATTTTGTGTTTTGGTCATTCGATTTTGTTTCGTGTTTCGTGCTTCGGATTTCGAATTTGGCGCAAGATTTCGTCTGGCAACCCGAAAAGCAATCTGGCTTGCTATCCGCAAAGGAACTCTCCCTTAATCACAACCGGAATCCCTGCAACCATCCACACAACGCTATTGACGCAGGCTGCAACCTTCTGGTTCACCAGTCCGGCCACATCCCGAAACCGCCTGGCCAATTCGTTTTCAGGCACGATCCCTGTTCCGACTTCATTTGATACCAGGATGACCGAACACGGCGCTTGATTGATCGCTTGTGTGAGTGCATCTGCACGAGTTAGGATCTCCTCCTGTGATCTATTCTCCGCCAAGAGATTGCTTACCCACAGGGTCAGGCAGTCTATCAGGATCACATCCGCTTGACTCCTGTGAGAGGCCACAGCTTCTGACAATGCTGTGGGAACTTCTACAGTCTGCCAGTCTCGGCCCCGCGTCTTCTGGTGTTCTTTTATTCGGCGTCGCATTTCTTGGTCATGGGCCTGGCAGGTGGCCACGAAGATCTTCCGCTTAAAACGGCGATCGGCAAAGTTTAGGGCAAATCTGCTTTTACCGCTCCGACAGCCCCCTGTAACAAAGAGTGTCTCTTTCAATCCTATTTCAGGACGAACCTGATCGGGACCCTTATCCACTGTTCCGTCCTTTTTCCGTTTATTCTTCCGGGCACGAACGTCCAGCCGCTGACAGACCTTAAGGCAGCGGTATCCAACACCTTAAAACCGGATGACTCTTCTACCTCGATTTTTCCCGCTTTTCCATTTTCCAATACTTTTACCCTGATGAGAGTTCTACCTTCATAGCCCCTTCTCCTTGCAATCTGTGGATAGTGGGGCAGCGGGTTTTCTTTGTATTTGGGTCTTGCATATACGATGTTGCCTTGTCCTCTTGAGGCGATCTTGACAGGAAGGCTGCTGTCAATCCTTTTGCTCCGGTCTTTTGGCATCTTGTCAGGAGAACTCTCTCTGACAAGCTTGTGCTGATTATCGGAGTTTGTCGCAAGTGCAGGTTTTTTAGCCTCCTTAGGGCTGTTCTGTTTTACAGTCACGTTTTCTATGGTATGGCGTTTCTTGAAACTAACTTTCTTGTTCGAAATAACTGTCCTCCTGCCGGACGCATGGCTCTTTGCCTCAGAACGAGGCTTTACCGGAGCCTTAGCAGAAGTCTGTACAGGAGGCACAGCAGCAGCGGGCTCCCGGGGAGAGATGATGCGAATAGAGATCGGACCATCGATGTACACACGGGTGTTGTTTTTTGTGTTTGACAGTGGAACGCTCAAAATGAGTGCGTGGATGGCAACAGCAGTTACGCCTGATAGAAGAATGTCCCGTCTCATTCGTTATTCGTTATCCGATTGTCAATTGTCGATTGTCGATTGTCGATTGTCGATTGTCGATTGTCGATTGTCGATTGTCGATTGTCGATTGTCGATTGTCGATTGTCGATTGTCGATATGTTTTATTCAATCATCAACAGGCTGTTGCCCAAACAAAAATTCCTTTGAGCGGTCATTAAAACGTTTTTTGCTAATAAATCTTGGCGAAGCGGAAGATCAGCGATTTGAACTGTTTGAGCCCGAAGGGCGAGTTTTCAAATCGCCTGGAGCAAGCCTTAGATTTATCAAAAAACGTTTTAGGCCAAGCGAAAAGGGATTAGGGCAACAGCCTGTCAATCATCAATCCAAAAATTTTCGATTCACGATTTAGCGCAAGCCTCACTTCGTGTCCGACCCTCTTGGTTTTGCTTCCATGGAGACCTTTTGGAACCCTGCGAGCCTGACTTTATCAAGGACATCAACAAATACCCTGTAAGGTGAATCCCCGTCTCCTGAAATAATCGCTATTTTTTGGGGAAAGGCCGCTTGTTCCCTTTTCAGGCGGCGCAGCAGTTCATCCCTATCTACCAACTCCTTATCTACAAAGACATTCCCCTTTTTATCTACCGTAATGAACACGGCTTGCTCCTTTACCTTCTCAACAGTTTCAGCATTAGGAAGTGTCACCGGGATTCCCCTGTAAACCGCCATGGAAAGCATAGAATATATAAAGAACACAAGGAGCAAGAATATGATATCTATGAGTGGAATCAGTTCGATGCGGGCGCTTTTTTGTTTCAAATGTAGCTTCATTCTCGGTAACCGTTCACCGTGGAATTGAACATGCAGTAACATGATTCACCGCAGAGGCGCGGAGGACGCAGAGAGGGGAGATTTTTTGTTTGTCGGGAGACAACGACAAACAAAAGATTTCCAGCCCCGTCGGGGCAATTTGCCGCCGCAGGCTTGAGCTCTTTTTGCCAATCGTCATCTCCCGATTGGCAAAAAAGAAAAAACTCAGCGCTCTCTGCGTCTTTGTGGTGAACTATTGTCATTTTTGGTTGTCTCCGCCATGGACAATCTCCAGAGACGTGGCATACTTTTCAATACGAATTCCCGCCTTTTCCACCTTTGACACGAAATAGTTGTACGGAAAGAGTGTGAAGATGGCAATAAGTAGACCTGCTGCCGTCGTAACCAGGGCCTGGGCTATGCCCGAGGTAACAGCCTGCGGGTCCTGGATGCCTGCTCTTCCGAGCATGTCAAAAGAATGTATGATCCCGATAACTGTGCCGAGTATGCCCAACAGGGGTGCGGCCGTGATCATGGTATCGAGCACCGGAAGATATCTTTTCATCCTCTTTATCTCCTCCAGTGCGGCCATCTCCATGGCCTTGGAAAGAGAGAATCCCCTGTGAACCAGGCCGCACACGAGTACCCTGACAACGTAATCTGCTGCTTCTTGTGTGCTAGTTCTAATCTCCTCGTATTTTCTCAAGCGAGCCAGTTCAAGCACCTCATTTACGAGAGAGTCGTCTGCCTCTCTCTTTTGGCGAATCCAAAAAAGGCTTCTTTCAAGTATCACCGTCAGTGAGACCAATGAGCACGCAAGGAGGGGATACATAACTATCCCCCCTTTTTGAAGTAGATCAAATATCATAAGCCAAACTCCTAACCCGGACAAGCCCGCCCTCCTGCCAAGCCCGCCCGGCATTCGCCTGAGGCGTAGCCGATGGCAGACAGGCGGAGTGAGGCGGACGGGCCGGAACCAAACCGCTAAAGAACAAATCACGAAAACACGAAAAAATAAGTATTAAATGCAACGGGAAAAAATGACAAATGTCAAAGCCCAAATCAATACGAAGTACTAAAGTTCAAGGGGAAAAACTTCAGGATTGGGATTTGACAGTTGAACTTATTTTGGTTTCGTGCTTTCCTCCTTTCGTGCTTTGCGGCGTTCGCCTTGAGAAGAGGCGTGATTATCTTTAAAATTTTCAATACACCGGAAACACCAACGGACGAGATATGTAAGGGTCTTCTTTGACTACTATTGATGTTTCGTATACTTCATTTATGATCTCCTCCGTTAGGACCTCCCTAGGGTGGCCGGCCATTCGGAGGCGCCCTTTGTTAAGAAGGATAAGCCTTTGACAATAGAGGCTCGCAAGGTTCAGATCGTGCAGGACTGCCACGATGGTCAGTGCTTCGGTGTTCAACTTCTTGAGAAGGCGCATGATCTGGACCTGGTGGCCTATGTCGAGATGGGCCGTAGGCTCATCCAGGAGCAACAGGTCCGGTCTCTGGGCAAGGGCCCGGGCCAAATTGGCAAGCTGCCTTTCGCCGCCGCTCAGTTTTCCCATCCCCCTTCCTCTCAGATGACTTATGCCTGTCAGTGCCATGGCCCTTTCAGCTATCTCCACGTCCGTTTTGGTCTCCAGAAGCTGAAACCTGCCCCAATGAGGGACCCTGCCCAAAAGAACAAATTCTTCCACGGAAAAAGGTGGTGTCGCCTCCTGGGATTGAGTTACCACGGCCATCTTTGCAGCCAGCTCCCTGGGCCTCTTCCTGCTCACGGCATTTCCATTTAGGAGGATAACTCCCTTTTGAGGCGGAAGAAGACCGCTTATCGCCCGTATCATGGTAGTCTTGCCCGAACCGTTGGGTCCGATGAGTCCCACAAACTGGCCTGTTTTTACCTCAAAACTTATGTCTTTGAGGACTATTTCTTTCCCGTAACCGCAGGATAAGTCTTCAACCTTTACCATTGAACTGCCCTCAAAACGAGTAACCCTTTCTGCTCATAGCGTAGATGAACACCACGCCGCCCACAAGGCCTGTTATGACTCCTACGGGGAACTCCATGGGAGCAATGACTACTCTTGCCAGGGTATCACAGAGGATGAGAAAAGCGGCACCGGAGATATAGGAAGCCACCAAAAGTATCCTGTGGTCGCCCCCCACAAGGAGACGCATGAGATGCGGAACCACCAGGCCGACAAAGCCTATTATCCCGGCCACAGCCACACAGCAGCCCGTAAGGAGAGAGGCGATGACAAAGAGGGCCTTCTTCACCCTGTCCACCTCCACCCCCAGATGGAATGCCTCCTCCTCCCCCAAAGAGAGGGCATTCAGATCTACCGCAAAAAGAAAAGAGAGCATCATCCCGCCAAGGGAGATAAAGAGAGTAGCTTTCATAAGGAAGGAACTGGGCTCCTCCAGGGAGCCCATTATCCAGAAGATAATCCCATGGAGGTCCTCCGTCCTGGTCACAGCCATAACGAGCATGATTAAGGATGAGGCCATAAAGCTGACCATCACTCCTATGAGAAGAAGGCGGGAAAGCCTTATCCCTCCCCCTCTGGCACTGATGGCGTAGACCAGAAAAATGATCCCCATCGCGCCCAGGAAACCACTGGCCGACGTGGCCAAAGGCCCCAAGACTCTTGGGCCACCCATCACCATGTTCACACACACCCCCAAGGCCGCTCCTCCTGATATGCCCAGAGTATAAGGCTCCACCAGGGGGTTGCGAAACATCCCCTGGAGGATGACCCCGGATATGGCCAACCCCCCTCCCACGGCAAAACCGAGAAGGATGCGGGGCAAGCGCACCTCAAATAGAATGGCATATTCAGGAGTCCCGCGGCCCTTTGTCAGCAGAAAAAAAGCCTTTCTCACGGGAAGATCTACCGCCCCCACCGCCAGGGAAAAAACTGCCACCCCCAAAAGGATTGTGATGAGGAAAAAGGTCCACAATATCCAGGTATAGTATTTTGGATTTTGGCCTCCGGCCCGGAGGGGCCTACGCCCCGGAGGGATTTTGGATTTTGGATTTTGGTTACACATCATTTTGGACGGAAGTCAAACTGGTTATCTGGGCTCCTGCCATTATCACTCATGAAATAACCTCACCAGTTCCTTCACTGTCCGGACAAAGCTAACAGGGGTGGGGCTGCAGACCCGGTAGGAGTCCAGGCTAAAAATCCTGCGGTTTTTCACGGCGCCTATGGTTTCATACCTGAGCCAGACCTCTTTCTCCCTCTCCCCCACGATACCCATGGTCACGATAAGAATAGTATCAGGGTTTCTCTTTATCACTTCTTCCCTGCTATAGATGCCGGTCTTTGCATCAGAGGCTATGTTTATCCCGCCGGAACACTCGATGAGATCGTTGATAAAGGAGGCCCGATCGGCCGTAAAGAGAGGATTTGCCCCTATCTGGACAAAGACCCGTCTTTTGGCAAGGCCTTCTATGCGCTTCCTTACGGCCTCCAGTTCCTTGTTTGTCCTCTCCAAGACCTCCTCAGCCCTCTGCTCCTTTCCTACAAGTCGAGAAAGGGTCAAGAAGCTTTCGCAAAGCCCCTGGAAATCTGTGGGTGCATCGAATATTTCTACCCTTAGGCCAAGGCCCCACAATTTGCGTATTTGCTTGTGGTCGGTAAGGGGTGAGGCAATGACCAGATCCGGACGAAGCTCAATGATCTTCTCAATGTTTACATCAATGACTGTGCCTACCTTCTCCTTGGTTTGAGCCTCGGGCGGCCTCTGGCAATACACGGTGACCCCTACGATCTTATCCCCTGCCCCCAGGAGGTAAAGCTCCTCTGTTACGGTGGGCACCAGAGAGACTATCCTGTGGGGCGGATGGGTGGAGGAGGGAAAAGAAAAGGCATTGCTCAGAAAAAGGAAGAAAAAGACAAAAGGGGAAAAAGCTCTCATTAGCATATCTTCTCCAATCCCTTTTCCTCTATCTCAAAATTCAAGATTTCGAGGAAGGATACCTCCTTCCTTCTGACAACCCTTGTGTCCCCAATTCGAATCTTCTTTATAAAGATAGGCCCGTCAACGACCAGGGTGTGATATTCTCCTTCTTCACCGCAGACATCCAATCTTTCCTTTTCCATTTCATTCATAAACTGCTGGTCTATCCTTCTTCCCAGCCAGTGAGTGGCCAAAAGACTGTCCTTTACAGCTATTACCACTGCCTCAAACCCGGCCTCTATGAATTGCCCAAGGAGGTCTTTCCCTGCGATTCCCCATAGGGGAAGCAACGGGATGATCTCCGGCCCGGCACATACCCTTTCCACCCACTCTCTGTGCTCGTTCACGCGGAGGTCACCAAAGACCCCTCCCTGTACACCTTTCCCTTTGAAGAACGCCAAGGCCCTTTTGAACTCCCTTTCATAGGTATTCCATGAGGCCCGTCTATGGTAAACGGAAATCCCCATGGCCTCAGCTTGAGCAAGGAGAAGTTCCTTGCTCAGCCGGTGGGAGCGAGTGTACCTTCCAGTGGTGGCAAACATGGTTAAGAGATAGGCCACCTCATGCCCCTCCAGGATCGCCTTGTAGCACGAGAGGCAGCTATCCTTTCCACCGCTCCAGGAACAAAAAACTTTCATCCCACCCAACCACAGATTTTGCAGTGCCTTTTACCATGAGGCACTCCTCCGCCACAGCCGGGGCACCTATCTTCCCCATCGCCGGGCCGGGGGATGACCCCCACCTCTTGCCGGTAGATCTCGTAAAAAAAGAGGTGCTCCTTGCAGAGGAACCTGACCGGATAGACCCTTTTCTTTTCCTCGAATTCCTCATCAGTGATTCCTTCCGCAATGATCCTGCGCAAGAGGGCCATCCCTGAACCCACCTCCAGGGGCCTCTTCTCCTGCCAGATGAACTCAGGGGATAGGAACGGCTCGAATGCCTTGCGTAGAACCCACTTCCCCCATACCTTGCCCTTCTCTTCCTTTATCTTGACGTCGCTTCCGAGGCTCAGGGCAAATTCCATGAAATCTTGATCCAGATAGGGCTGCCTCACCTCCAGGTCGAAGTGCTCTCCTATTCTATTCGAGCTGAAGCCCATAGAACGGCTTATTCTTCGGATATAGCCGTCGAGATCCTCTATCTCCTGCATGTAGGAATACCCCCCGAAGAGCTCGTCTCCCCCGTCGCCGGTCATAACCGACCTGAGCCCCTCCCTCTTTGCCTCTCTCATACCGAAGTAAACGACCAGGTCATTGGGAAGGGCAGGATCAAAGCTCCTGAGGATCTTCACCACCTCCCTTACCGCGAAAAGGGCCTCATCCACCCCAACTTTCACAATAGTCACATCGAGGTCGATGGAGTCTCTGAGGATACTGACATACTTGAGGTCTTCACCCTCCCCGTCCAGGCTCACTGTCACGCCCTTTACACGAGGGGATAGATACGCAAGTATCCCGGAGTCTATGCCGCCAGAGACAAGGATGGCACGGACCTGATTTCGTTCAAGGGCTTCTGTGAGCTTCTGTCTGAGCTCGGAGAACCGGCTCTCCATCAGCTTAATACTCATACGTAACAGTGAAGAAGACAGATCTTCCTGCTCCGGGATATTCTTCCCTAGTAGTTATGCCTGTTGTTTCATCCTTAAAGTTGTCTGTATAGGTGCCATATCCCTTGTCAAACAGGTTATTCCACTGTAGTGAAAGAACCCAGTGATCATACAAACGCTGCTCAAGCTTGACGTCCGTAGTCCAGTAAGACGACAGAATGTAATGGGCTTCGGTATCGGCGTTGGTCTCATAATGGGCAGGCCGCTCGTCCATGTACTGGACCGTAGTTGTTACGGTCAATCCGAAGTCACTCCGATAGATAAGGTTACCTTTGAACTGATTCTCGGGTGTATAGAGTGCCTGGCGTTTTGAACATCCCTTTTTGGCCTCTTCTGCGTCAGTGTATGTATAGTTAAGGACCAAAGTCAGGTCCCAAAATGGTCCGATCTTCGTACCAAATTCCCACCCTTTAGCTTCATAAGCATCCACGTTTGAAGGGGTCCATTTGTTGCCCCAAGGGCCAGGAAAATCAGGGTTCTCCGCCCAGTTGATTTTATCGTCTACATCCCACTTAAAATATGAAAGCGTGATGAATAGTCTGTCGTCAAAAAGGCTTTGTTCGATAGTGGCGTCTGAATGCCAACCTGTTTCAGCCTTGAGATCTGGATTACCTCTTGCAAAATCATCTTCTGGCCAATAGAGTTCGTTCATCGTAGGGGCTCTAAAGTGCTTTCCAAGGCTCAGCTTCGTGGCTGTCTTTTGCAATGGGTTGATAATCAGCCCGTAGCGTGGAAGGTTAATGTTTCCAAACATGGAGTGGTTTTCATGCCTTATGCCGGCCAGTACCTTAAAAAGCTTGCACGGCCGGTATTGCGCTTCCATAAAGGCTCCCTTGGTGTGCACGTGATAGCTATCGGATTCTTTTGTCCCTGGTTTTGCAACGCCTGTAATGTCCAGATCCTCAGTTTCCCTTTTATAATCATAGTCCTTGTAATCTGCGCCCAAGACTAGGCTTGCACTTTCAAAGGGCTTAATATCCACATTTCCCTCAGCACCCTGCACTTCGTTGATAACCCATGTTTTTTCTCCTTCACCTGGTAGACTTGGCCACCATGGCTTGGCGTCACGTCTATAGTAATAATTTCGCATAGACGTGTAATCTCCTTTCAAGCTGAACCCAAGCCAGTCCGTGGGTCTGCTGTTGATCTGGAGGACAACATGTGTGTCTTCATCACTGCCATTGTTGACCAAGCTAGCAGCTTCATTATCATAGAATTTTTCTTGGTTGACGTAATAATCCTTGGTTCCCGGAGGCGGCTTAACTCCAGGAACGCCGTATTCCCTATCAATGTAGTCGCCATAGAGACTTATATCCAGGGCATCTCCTTTTTCGAGCACGAATTTGAGGGATACATCATTATGGGTGAGATCGCTGTTGTCTCGAAATCCGTCGGTTTCACGTCGGTTGGCTGTCAAGTAATACCCAAAATCACCCCAAACGAACATCCCCTGCTCAGCCGACAACAGGTAGGTGTCTTCTGATCCGTAACCAGCACTGACCTTCATATCTATTTTGTCACGTTTTGGCCGTTTGGTTATGATGTTTATTGTCCCCCCCATGGCACCCGAACCATAGAGAACCGATCCAGAGCCCTTGACCACTTCTATTCGCTGGATGTTGTTCAGGGGAATTCTGCTCACATCGGCAGTGCCAAGGGAAGGGGAATTGACAATGACACCATTAACGAGAACTTGTGTTGCATCGCCGCCCATGCCCCTAATATGGACCTGCTCGGCAGCACCTCCATAATTTCCTCGAGTCCTCCAATCAACGCCCAGTTCATTGGAAAGAAGCTCGCCAAGGCTCTTGGCCGGGGACGCCTGAATATCCGTGTCGCCTATGAGGATCACGGCGTTGGGAATGTCCCTGCGCTTTTCCGTTGTCTTTGTCGCCGTTACCACGACCTCCTCCATGAGAACTGGCTGTCCTTCTTCCGCTCCAGCCCAATGGGGAAACAAAATCAACGCCTTTGCCAAAAAACAAAAACTCACAAAACAACTCCACAGAAAACGGACAAACCATCTTTGAGTCATCCCCTGCCTCCTTTCTTCCCTCGAAGAGTGAGTCATGCCTGTGGTTTCGCCCAGGTCTCCTGGCTTACGTTCATCCTACCGGCCGCGCCTTCCCGGACCGGATATGCCCTGCATATCCGGAGTTATTGGTTATCCGTTAATAGTTAATAATGGGACAACCATTTAACTTTAGCATCCCAGTGGCCTATCATTCGCTACCAGTGTTTTAAGTTACGATTAACAAATAACTGATAACTGATAACGAATATGCGGCTTTCGTCCCGATCACAGTCGCGGGGCGGCGGGAGCTTTCCACTCCCTTCCCTTGAAGCGAAACCGACAAAAAAAATCCCCAGACTGATTGCTCAGCCTGGGGATTTCCCTTTTTTATCCTCAAACCGTCTTTGTGTCCGCGACCCGGCGCACGAGGTCACAAGGAACACTATTTTCTATGTGGCAGGTTTTCTGGCTCTCGGATCACCCTACTTGTCCCGTTAGACCTCTATTTGACATTTCATCGATCTGCCTGGTGACTCCACCATAGACATGCAACATATGAGGTCTAATGGGACCGGCCGCGCCTTCCCAGGGCCGATGTGCGAAGCACTTCGGCTGTCATTGGTTATTGGTCATTCGTTATTGGATAAAGTCAAATGACAACACCTGCGACTGTTCCCAGTGGCTTTTCAGCTAATCATTAGTGATTACGAATAACCCATTAACTGATCACTAATAACCAGCCTGCGGCTTTCGTCCCCGATTACAGCGGCGGGCCCGCTCCCGACTTTAACGGGATTCCCTATTAAGCCCCAGAGGGCACCAGAGCCTTTTTATGCGAAAGTACCTGCTGGTGTCAAGAGGAAAATGTAAATGATGCACCCATGGGAGAAGAGGCCCGGATAATATACTCTATCGAATGGTAAGTGCCGAGACCAAGTGGAGGATCTCGCCTTCTGTGTAAAAGAAAATCTCGTGGCCCATAACCTGGAGGGCGTATTCCACTTCCCGCACCAGCGGCACGATCTCGATTCGGCTGACATCCAGCCAGTCAGTTCCAATCCGTAGTCGGGCAACGACTCCCTGCTCGGTAAGTTGATAGGGAATATTATAGGAGTGGAGCACCCGTGCGACAAAATCATTTTTCTGCCGCGTGACGGTGGCTGCCCGGCGCTTCAAGGCGCGGAGCTGGCCATAGGTTTCAGTAAATGCCCACGGCGGCGCAGCCGCAAATGCCGCCAAGAAGATAATAGCGCTCAACACCAAAACCCGACCCTTCATGGGAACTCCTTTCCTTTGTCCCAAAAACCACAAGACTCCGCTCTCATTTTGAGAAACATGGATAAGGAAATTTCATATCAAACGAACGCATGGCGGTCAAGAGTTATGGTTGGGTGAGAAAACAGCGTTAATTTGCGGCCAAGATTGCAGGAGGAAGTGAAGAAAAGATTAAAGAAATGAGGGGCGGGAACCGTTAAAATAAATATTGACACCCTCCACGATGCCATAACGAATGAAAAAGGAGAATCGTTATGAGTGCCAAGTATTGTCCACGGTGCCGTTCTAGATGGTTTGGCGTAAGAAGAAGGCGAAATCGTTGCTATCTGTGTGGTGGAATCTTGCAGCGATTAAAGCCTCCACTGGTTCCCGTTACATCCAAAGAGGCGACCGGTTTTGACGAAGATTCTATTCCTCGCCCACAGAGCGGGGAACAGTTGACATAACAACATGCAAACACTCATCAGATTAGATAACCAAGGCTTAGAGTGGCTCACCGAGATGATTACGGAATCGGCTTATGAGGCCCGTATTGAACTACAGCTAGGTGATAGTTGGTCCGCTGAGGACTTCTGTAGCTTTATCGAACTCATTTCGATCAACGCCAAAACAAAGCTGTTAACGCGAGTTCGAGGACTTCCCAGCAAGGATATCTATCAATGCCTGGGCAGCGTTGTAGATCAAATATGCCATACTTTGTTAAAGGACGCATTGGAAATGGAACTTAGGGGTATTGGAGTGATGGAGTACTGGAATGAAAAGATCTACAATTTCAATGCGTTGTAGGGATTCCGAGACGTACGATTAGAGTGCTCACGATTCTGGAATTGCACCCAGTTCTATGGCGTTCAAGACTTGTCTGGCGTCCTTGAAGCCCGGGTCCAGCCTGAGGGCTATACTAAAGTAGGATTCTACTTTCTCCGGATTCTTCATGTCGATATGAATGCGGCCAATGTTGTAATAGATGTTAGGTTCCTTAGGATGGATTTTTATGGCCTTCTCATAGTGTTTCAAGGCGGTTGCATAATCGCCCTTCTTGCGACACAGAACCCCCAGGCTGTTGTAAACGTTCACTGTCTCAGGGCGAAGCTCAAGGATTTCGTTCAAGATCTCTTCTGCATTTTCATCTCTCTCGCTACTCATATAGATTTCGGCAGCCTTATGCAAGGATTCCTCGGCCTGTTTGGGCTGTCCCACCGCTTTATAGGCGCGCCCCATGGCTTCGTACGCCTTGGCGAACAAGCGATCAAGCTGAGTAGCCTTCCTGAAGGCCTCAATCGCCTCTTGATATTGTTGCTGGGCGGACTTAATGTAGCCTATATTGAATTATCATCAACGATGAGAAACGACATTGCTTTCATACGGTTATCTTTTGCGTTTAGGCGCTTAGTTTCAGAATTCGTGTTTTTTCTGGCAGAAAACCATAAAAGACTATCACGCCTCTTCTCAAGGCGTAAAGCCGCAAAACGCGAAACATTGAAAGGACGAAATAAAACAACATTCAGACTTTCGTGTCTTCGTACTTTCGTGCTTTCGTGATAAATTTATCTTTTTTGGTTCCGGCTTGTCCAGATTAGAACACTAGAACAGATATCAAGTTGGTATTTGTTAGTCAAGAATTTTAAAAGGTTACGTTCTTCATTCACCGATGATTTTGAGCAGCACCCTCTTTCTCCTTCGACCATCAAACTCGCCGTAGAAGATCTGTTCCCAGGTACCGAAATCGAGCCTTCCCTCCGTCACGGCAACGACCACTTCACGGCCCATAATCTGTCTTTTCATATGGGCATCTGCATTGTCCTCGCCCACGTTATGCCGATATTGTGAAACAGGCGCATGGGGTGCCAACTTCTCCAGCCAGACGTCATAATCGTGGTGAAGCCCGGATTCATCATCGTTTATGAACACAGAAGCGGTTATGTGCATGGCATTTACAAGCACAAGCCCCTCTTTGACACCGCTTTCTCTAAGGCATTCTTCAACCTGCGGGGTAATATTGATGAAGGCGCGCCGTGTCGGCACCTCAAACCAAAGCTCTTTCCGGTAACTTTTCATTTTTCATGGTCTCCGTCTTATGGATTCGCCATTGTGAGGGGAGAAATTGGTAACTAAAATACTGCTCTTATAACAAGAATCACACCCTCGTGGCAAGGCGTTTTTAAATTGATCCGCTGGATGACCGACGACATGGACCAATATGGCTCGGCAGCCGATCTGAAGATTGCACGGATATATTGCTTTAATCCTTGACTACAAAGGTAGACCCATATTTTAATGTCGGACTAAATCTAAACTTCAAAAATCCCTGAAGAAAGGAGTTTACGTGATGAGAGGAAATGTCAGATTGACCTTATTGTTTCTGGTAGTCCTGGGGCTTGCGGTAGGGTGTGGTTCCGCCCCGAAGGTCCGGCGCACTGCGGTGGAAGAGACCATAGATCTTTCCGGCCGCTGGAACGACTCCGACTCCCGGATGGTGGCCGATGAGATGATAAAAGACTGCCTTAACCGGCCCTGGCTGCCCGAGTTCCAGTCCCACAAGGGAAAGAAGCCCGTGGTGATTGTGGGCACAGTGCTCAACCGCTCCGACGAGCACATAAACACCCAGGTTTTTGTAAAGGACCTGGAGAGGGCGCTCATCAACTCCGGGCTTGTGGACTTTGTTGCCACCCGTGACGAGAGAAGAGAGCTCAGGAAGGAGCGGGCTGACATGCAGTTAGGGTTCACCTCGGCAGAGACGGAAAAGACAATGGGGCAGGAGATCGGGGCCGACTTCATGCTCAAGGGAACGCTGAACTCGGTTCGGGACCAGATAAGGGGTCAGTACGTGATCCTCTACCAGGTGAACCTCGAGTTCCACAACCTGGAGACGAACAGGAAGGTCTGGATCGGGCAGAAGAAATTGAAGAAGGTGGTCTCCCGCAGCCGCTGGAAGCTATAGCAGAGAGAAAGACCAGGGGTTCCGTTCCCACAGTGCTCTAATTCGTAAATTCGGTTTAGGCACTTCAAACTTTTGAAATGAACAAACCAATTATGATACGGAATCGTATTTAAGAATGCGTGTCCTAAGTGTGGTGGTCTATGAAGCGGTTCCGGAATAACAGATGGGTGGTGCTGGCTGTTTTTGCGGCAGTATTGATCGGGGCTGCGGCCTGCGCACCACAGATGAGGATCTATCCGGCCGTGGACCGGTTGATGGCCTCGGCGGATTTCGGCTCCGCAATGGAGCTCGTTCAGAAGAATAAGGAGAAGTACGGCAAGCGGGACTACCTGATCTACCTGATGGATCAGGCTATACTTTCGCACTATGCCGGCGACTACGCCCGGTCGGCCAAAATCCTCCGGGAGGCTGGTCAGGAGTTCGAGGAGCGCTACACCGAGTCCATCACCAAGTACGGCGCCACGTGGCTGGTGAACGACCTTGCCGCCGACTACCGGGGCGAGGATTTCGAAAGCGTGATGATAAACCTCTTTAATGCCATAAACTATGCCAGGCTCGGGGAGACAGCCGAGGCCCTGGTGGAGGCCCGGAGGGTAGATAACCGGCTGAACCTCATAAACAGCAAGTACGACGAGGACAAGAAGAACGTCTATAAGGAGGACGGGTTTGCCCGGTTTCTTATGGGCATCCTTTATGAGGCAGGCGGCACCTCTCAGGACCTGAACGACGCTTACATTTCTTATAAAAAGGCTTACAGGATATACAAAGACGACTTCAGCGTCAACTACGGCACCCCTCCACCACCGGCACTGAAAGAGAACCTTCTTTCAGTGGCCGCCTTCATGGGCACAGAAGAGTGGTCGCACTGGAAAAGAAGCCTTCCCGGGACAAGATTCATCACGCTGGAGCAGAGGAGCAAAGAGGCCGAGGTCTACGTGATCCATTACAACGGCAAGGCCCCGGTAAAGGTGGAGGAGGCGATAATGGTTTCTATACGCCGCGGCCACGTTATCAAGATCGCCTTCCCCAGGTACGAGGAACGGATCTACAACATCCGTTCCTCGGTTATCTGCGCCTCCGGTGCAGCCGGGAAGCCTATATACCGCTCTCAGTCCGTTTTGGTCGAGCACATAGGCCGCATAGCGACGAAAAACTTAGAGAACCGCAAGGCCCGGGTGAGGGCAAAGGCCATTGCGCGGGCTACTGCCAAGTATGTGACCGGAAAGGCCGCCTCGGACGAGATCCGCAAACGGCAAGGAGACATGGCCGGGCTCTTTGCCGACGTACTCACAACCGTGGCAGCCGTGGCCACCGAGCGGGCGGACTTAAGGTGTTGGAGAACCCTGCCCGCGGAGGTCCGGGTGGCCAAGCTTATGGTCAAGCCAGGCGACTACCGGATCACCGCCGAGTGCCTGGGGCAGCGTGGCGGTGTGGTGAGAAGGCTTGACATAGGCAGGTACGCTCTGGAGGCCGGTGATAAGAGGTTAGTCATCTTCCACACATTCGATTAGTGCCCCGTCTCAAAAATTCTGCGCCCTGAAATGGCAAGATGAAATGTCTCACAAGTTCATACGTTTCACACATCACTCAAGGACGGGAAAATCCGAAATTCGAATACCCGCCTGCCAACGCCTGAGACAGCATTCAGCTTATGTGCCGGCACCCGCCTGCCAACGCCACGGTCGCCGGACATCTGCAATGCCTGCACACACGGCAATGGCGGGCAGGTC
>JAUWXF010000147.1 GCA_030616475.1 Desulfobacterales bacterium | reverse complement strand
GTCTTTATGTTTTGGTCATTGATATTTTTGTCATTCGAATTTGTTTCGAATTTCGACCTGCCCGCCATTGCCAGAGATGCCGGCACATAAGCTGAATGCTGTCTCAGGCGTTGGCAGGCGGGTATTCAGATTTCGGATTTCCCCGTCTCTGATATAAGTTGTAGAAATTCCGAGACGTCCAATTACGGCACCTTATGAACGTATTACTCTTGTATACGGATAAATACTACCTGGTAAATCAAATCTACCCGTTAGGGATAAGTATGATAGCAAGCTACTTAAGGAAGCAGGGCCACAAAGCAGAGGTTGAATACCCGTTTCTGCCGGATATGGATTTCAAAAAAAATCTAAGAGACACAATTGATCAAATAGATCCGGACTTTGTCGGCATCGGGATACGCAACCTTGACACCTGCATGTCGTGTGAGCAATACGGCGATTTTAAATGGGACGATTATCAGACGTTCTATTTTCTGCCCCAGGTAAAAGATATTGTTGCCGAGGTAAAGCGAGTCATACCCCAGGTTCCTATCGTGGTCGGCGGCGGGGGATTTACCGTATCCCCCGTGGCCATACTCAAATACCTCGGGCTAAGATACGGTATCATCGGCGAGGGAGAAAACGCCTTTCTTCAGTTCATAGAAGCCTTTCCGGACAACGAAAAGATATCGCAGATACCGAATATGGTCTATGCTCGTAACAAGGGCTATTCAATCAATCAACGGAAACCATACGCATTTGAGCAAGGCCCGGCCCGGTTCCACAGAGAGTCCAAATTCGATTTCTCCTATCAGACAAACGGAGTTCCCGTAGTGGTAAAGCGCGGTTGCAATCAGGCATGTAGCTATTGTGTTGAACCGTTGATTGAGGGGAGTAAATTCGTTTACAGGGATATTGATGATGTCCTTGACGAACTAAAAACCATTGCTGAAAGCCCTGCGGAAGCCGACACTATATTCTTTGTGGATACCGAATTCAACGTCCCTGATTCAGGGTACGGGTCCAGGCTCGTCGAGGCCATCTTAAAGAGAGGCCTGAACGAGCGCTTTCGCTTTGTCTCTCAATTTATACCCAAGAACTTTGACCTTGATTTTGCGAAACTGCTGGCTAAAGCCGGTTTCTCTGTTGTATTTTCCTGTGAGAGTTTTTCAAACACCGTACTTCAAAGAAACGGAAGCTCTTATCAAGAAACGGAGATTATCAAGGCCGTGGAGGTGTGCGAGAAGGTCGGGATGCACTGTACGGTCGCGCTCATATTCGGTCTCCCGGGTGAGACCTTTGAGACCGTAGATCATACCCTGCACAGGATGAAAGAATATCCTGTAGGCCAACTGAGGTCCTATGAATATACGGTGGGCGGAAGGATTTATCACGGCACGCCTTTGTGCAAGTATGCTGAAAAGAACAGCCAACCAACAAATTTGTACGGGACAAAGTCTGATGGTTACCTCCTGCCATATTATTACTGCGCGCCAATAGGCCCCTTTGAGCTTAATAAATATATTAACGGGGTATTTCCCGATCTGTTGTCCTATCAAAACAAGTATGAGGAAACCACGCATCAATGCCTGGGTATAACTTATTTGGCCGATCAGGCCTTGTGGGAACCGGCAGTTGAGCGCTTCGTTCAAGCTGAAACAACTGTTCAGTCAAACATTTATGACTACCTCTTTAAGAAACTGGCCACCAGCCAAAGACAAAATGAGGCCAAGGCCATTTCGTTGAGGTTATTGGACAATATTGAACGCAGTAAACCTGTAGACGCAGGGCAAGCAGATATAGTGAGATTCTATCTGAGTTGTCTGGGGTGAAATTTGGTGGAACAGCATCGTCACAACCACGGCCACGGGCCGCTTCGAGAAACGGGCAAATCGAAACTTCGAGTAATCCTTGTCCTGACCTCTTTTTTCTTCGTGGTCGAGGTATTGGGGGGCCTCTGGACCAACAGCTTAGCGCTTCTTTCGGATGCCGGGCACATGCTCTCGGACATGTTTGCCCTGGGACTCAGCCTGTTTGCCTTTTGGCTTTCCTCTAAGAAACCTTCCCCAACCAAGACCTATGGATATTACCGTTTTGAAATAGTTGCCGCCTTCATCAACGGAGTGTTGCTCATCCTGATTGCGCTTTGGATTTTCGGGGAGGCTTACAGCCGTTTTCAGCATCCGGCCACGGTGAAAAGTATCCCTATGCTTTTTATCGCTATCATTGGGTTGATGATAAACCTGTTGGGCATCTATCTCTTGCATAAAGCCGCAACGGAAAACTTGAACATCAGAGGCGCCATGTTTCATCTTATGGGGGATGCCGCCGGATCCGTGGGGGCAATCACTGCAGCTGTTGTGATAAGCCTGACCGGCTGGACGCTCTTTGACCCGCTGGTCAGTGTTCTGATTGGGCTTTTGATCATCTACAGCGCATGGCGTCTCCTGTGGGATGTGGTGAACATCCTCATGCAGGGAGTGCCGCCTTATATTGATCTGGACAACATCAAACAGGCCATGCTTTCTGTGGATGGTGTGACCGGGCTATGTGATCTGCACATATGGAGCTTAACCTCGCAGGTGGACACGTTAAGTGCCCACGTGGTTGTCGAGGACATGGGACGAAATAAAGAGATCCTCCAGAAGTTGACGCGCCTGATAAACGATAAGTTCGGGATTAACCATGTCACCTTGCAGATAGAGGACGAGGGAGTGGGGACATGCAGGCTTTTCTTGTCGAAAGAACAAAGCCCACGGTTGCCATAGTCGGTTGTGGGACTGTGGGCACGGCCATAGGTAAACTTCTCAGGGATGCAGGCTACCGCATATCGGGGGTCGCCACAAGCAACCTTGAGACAGCCCGCAGGGCCGCCGGGGTGACAGGTTCCGAGGGATTCTCCGATTGTCCGTGGGAGGTCACGCAAGGGGCAGGCGTTGTATTCATCACCACGCCTGATGATCTGATTGAATCAACATGCATGAGCATTTCCGAACACAGGGGCTTTGAAAAGAATGCGGTAGTGATTCACTGCAGCGGCGCCCTTTCGTCAGACATCCTGTCGTCGGCCAGGGACTGCGGGGCCGTGGTTGCAACCCTTCACCCCCTCCAGAGCCTTGCCTCAGTAGACCAGGCCGTCAGTCTAATGCCTGGCTCTTTTTGCACCATTGAAGGTGATAAGAGTGCCCTGCCAATTGTCCGCCAAATGGTAGAAGACCTGGGCGGCATCCTCCTGGAAATTGCAGCAGAGAAAAAGACCCTGTACCACGCAGCAGCCGTAGCTGCCTCCAACTATCTGGTAACTCTAATACATCTTGCCCTTGAGTTAAATGAAGCAGCAGGATTGCCTAGTGATACCTCTTTCAATGCTCTCCTTCCTTTGATCAAAGGCACCCTGAGTAATATCGGCGCAAAAGGGATACCCGACGCCCTGACAGGGCCGATTGCCCGGGGAGATACGGCAACCGTGTCAGCTCACCTTAAGGCCACAGAAAAGGGTGCCCCCGAGCTTCTTCCACTTTACAGGTGCCTGGGCCTTTACACGGTCGATCTCGCCAAGGCAAAAGGAACGATTAGCCAGGAAGCTGCTGACAAACTGGTTGCACTCCTTGAGCCACAAAAACTTGACCCTGACAAGCCCGCCCGGCATTCGCCTGAGGCGTAGCCGATGGCGGACGGGCCGGAACCAAACAGGTTGTAAAATCTTATTATGTCCTCCTCAAACAACCTGGAATCTCGGCTCTTCTATGCGTTCTCCTTTGCAACGAGGACAGCGGCCCGGCCTGGTAAAGCGTTTTCGCTTGTCAAACAGATACCCGCACACAAGGCATTGGGAGGGGATTACGACCAGCCTGTGCCTTTGTGAGAAAACGGAACGTGCGATGTGAGAAAGGTGACTATAGACCTCTTTTTCCTGAATGCGCAGCATCTGGGACAGATCCCTGGCACTACACACTCCATGGGACAACAACGTTATCATTTGCTGGCGAAGGGTTCTCATTGGCCGGTACTCTGATCTTGCATACCTTCGTCTCGTTTCACGCCTTGCTTCCGTCATCCCGTTTAAGCAGAACTTCCCTCTCCATGTGGCTGACCGGTTCTGTCTCAACCGCTTTTTCCGGTGGGGCTTCAAAGCAAATCCTGTTTTTGCCGGTCTTCTTTGCTTTGTAAAGGGCCCTGTCAGCCATGTTGATGAACTCACTGACCTCCTGTCTGGAATCAGGCTGGTATTCCGCCAACCCGATGCTTGCGGAAACAGCGTGGTCGAGCTTCCATGGTACTCTGGACAAGGATTCCCTGAGCCGTTGCCCGATGCGCATGGCATCAAAAAGGCCCGTCGCCGGCATGATAACTGCGAACTCATCGCCCCCATAACGGCACAGGATATCAGTCGGTCTCAGTTTCTGACCAATGGTACTGGCCACTTCCGCCAGGAAATTATTTCCCTCCACATGGCCCCAGGTATCGTTCAGGAGCTTGAAGTTGTCGAGGTCTATCATCATAAGCGAACATGAGTGCCCGGTCCGCCTGGTTCGTACCATCTCGATCTCGAGTTGTTTGTAAAGGAAACGGTAGTTATAGAGGCCGGTGAGGGCATCGGTCAGGCTCAACGACATCAGATGCTTGTTCTCTCTCTCAACCTCGGCAAGCCTTTTGATCAGGTCACCATGGATGTCAAGAGCGATATCAGTGACCTGCAACAAGGCATCCCTCTCAGAATCGGACAGATCATCTGCCAGTAAGATAAATGCTTCTGGTTTCCGGTCCGTCTTTGAATTTAGCCAGGCCGATATGGTGCTGTGATTCTTAAGGATATGTACGATATTTTCCTGGTGTTCGGTGTTCGGGGAAGAGGCCGGGGGCTTAGGTGTGATCGGATGAGGTTTACCCGCAGAAGTTATGTCTCGGTGCAGGTTAGGTTTTGAAGAAGACATCTAAACCTTTCTGGTCTAGTTTCTATCAACCCGTGCCGTACACGGGAAATACCAAGTTATAAAATCGCTGCGTGATTCTATATAACGCGGCTGTGCCGCTTAAAAAAAAGGAAATTCCTATACTATCAAGTTGTCACGCGTAGGTTAAATAAGCATTCACCCTTGTAATTGCCGTAATATATTGTAAAAAGAACCAGGGGTCAAGGGAAAAGAGATTCCAGGATACGGCACCAGAAGAGATGCTGTTGCGGAGTGCAAATTACGGGTAATGTGGAAGAGGTGACCGTTGTGATGCGTTGCAAGAGAAAGATTGAGTCATGTTTAAGCGATAAGTCTAACGGCTCTTTTTCTAATCTTGATGACTTTTTACGAAGTCATCAATCTTGGCTTTCCAAAATCTCCAGACCAACTAAATAATGACGTTTGAATTGTCCTTGATCATTTCTGGTGATATGTCGAATCGCTGTCTTCAGATACTCAGGGGGATGGACTGAACCGGTGGAATAGTATTTCATATTCAATGTGTCCCCCACCTTTAACAGAGGCAAAATATTTGAATCTTCTTTGACCAGTACGCACATGGACGTTGACGCCATGTTCCAGATCTTAAATAGATAAGGAAGATCGAGTCCATCTATTGAAAATTCTACGCTGTAATATTGATGCACCTGTTCTCTATGTTCAGGCCTTCTCTCCGATAGTTTGTTGGTCACGGCACATTCTTTCATGCCGTCCTCCTCTCACATTATTGGCTTATTCCCAAGTCTTTGTTTTTTGGCCGTTATACGCCTGCTGAAAAAATTACAGCAAGATTAATGCCAAAACAAAATATCATGAATAGGTTCCCCAATACCCAGGTAAATCCGACCCGAATTCATTGATGTGAGAATGGATTTGCATTATTCGGAAATATTGTGACGAAAGAGAAGCTGATCGGAATCATTCAGGGGAGTTTAGAGACTGAACTTGATCTAACTAAAATCTTCTCCAGAACCATCCAATAACCAGTGCAGCAGAAACAGCAAGGAGCAAGATGGCGAATGCCTTGGCAAGGCGACTAAGCCAGCAGCCGAACTCTTTGACAACCTCTTCGTCCCAACGTCGCCATTGGTTGTCGTTGCAGCTTGTTTCCCGGTGCCCCAAGGTTTTCCTCGGCTCTTCTGGAATTTCGTAGTATGGACACATGTGGCTTCCTTAATTCCTATTCCCTTCAAATGTCTCCTGAACGGGCGCTGTCTTTTTTTGTGTCTTTTGTTGCCCGGAGGGCCTGCTTATCTTATCGACATATTGAGCAAAAGACTTAAATGAGACTTGGAATCAGCTAATTCCCAATTCCACCTTCGTTTTCCGCCGGAGGCGGAGCTGCGGTCTCCCCCTTTGCTAAGTCACGGAAAAACGAAGGGTTTCCGCCAAGGCTGTAGCAAAAAACACGCCAACTCATGAACGGTTACGAAAAAACGGACACCATCCGAAAGCCCGCAAAATGTTGTATCGGCCCTTGAATTGACACAAAGCTACGGCTCGGTTATGTTCCATTGTCATTGTATGCAAGATCGCCCATTAAGGGCCGCTTTCTGTGAGGGGGGCTGCGGGTCGGAGCGGTCAAAAACAAGAGACTGACGGAGGGAGATGATGAGAAATAGAGTAAGAGCATCCTGGTTACGTGAAGTTGCGCTATTTTTTCTCGCTGCAGCCGTCGTCATGCTGACTGTCGTGGCGCCGGAGGCCAGGGCGGCCCCGTCATTGTTGACTCTCAAACAGAGTATTGAGATGGCGCTGGAGCGCAACCTTGATATGCAAGTGGCCCTGGAGGAGATCCAAGCCGCCCGAGAGCGCCAGAAGGAGGCGAGAACCGGCTTTCTGCCGTCATTGAGCGGCCAGTACAGCTACCGCCGTCTCAGTGAGGTTCCCTATGTTGTGTTTGGCGGCAGTCAAGTCGATATTGGCGATCAGGATCAGTACCGTTTTACCGGTACCATCGAACAGCCGTTGTTTACCGGTTTTGCCACCCTGTCCAATTACCAGCTAGCCAAGCTGGGTCTGGATGTGGCCAGGATCCACCTATCCCGAGCCCGGTTTGACCTCATTCTGCAGGTAAAGGAGGCATACTTTGGCATCTTGAGTGCGGAGAAGATCCACGAGGTAGCCAAGCAGGCCGTGCAGCAGTTGCAAGCACAACTGGACGTGGCAGAGAACTTCTATCGGGTGGGGATGAGCCCCAAGGTCGAGGTGCTCGAGGCTGAGGTTCGGTTGGCGGAGGCCAAGCAGCAACTCATCAGGGCTACAAATGACCTGGGGCTGGCCAAGGCCCGCTTCAACACTATCCTGCGTCGGCCCATTGATCAAGAAGTGGCAGTGGCTGACATCCTCTCCGACCAGCCCTATGAGAAACCCTATGAGTTTTGCCTGGAGATCTCGTTGCAAAAGCGGCCAGAGCTGATGGAGGCGGAGAAGAATGTGGCCAGAGCCGAAAAGGAGATCACCCTGGCCAAAAGCGCCTATTATCCCAGGGTGAGCATCTCGGGTAACTACTATCGGGCTGGTGATGATCTGGCTGTGGATGGCAGCGATTTTGTGGACCGGGAAAGCTGGGATGTGATGGCCGAAGTCACCATGACCTTTTTCGAGTGGGGCAAGACACGATATGCTGCCAATCGGCACCGGGCTCGTCTGCGCCAGGCCAGACAGACCCTAAAGCAGATCGAAGACGCTGTACGTCTGGAGGTGAAGACCGCTTACCTCAATCTGCAAACCGCAGAGAGAAATATCTGGGTGGCCCAAAAGGGCGTGGAATCAGCAGAGGAGAATTTCCGGATCAGCAAGGAGCGCTACCGGGAACAGGTGGCCACGGCCACGGAGGTCCTGGATGCCCAGACCAGATTGACCCAAGCCAGAACCAACCACACCAACGCCCTCGTGGATTTCAACGTGGCCCGGGCTCGCTTGATTCGAGCCATGGGGCTTGAAGATGAGTCCTGAAGGAAATTCCGAGACGTCAAATTAGCCTAGTGCCCCGTCTCATAAATTTTGCATCTTGAAATGGCAAAATGAAATATCGCAGAAGTACATACATTTCAGCCATCTGTCAGAGACGGGGAAACCCGAAATTCGAATACCCGCCTGCCAACGCCTGAGACAGCATTCAGCTTATGTGCCGGCACCCGCCTGCCAGCGCCACGGTCGCCGGACAACTGCAATGCCAGCACACACGGCAATGGCGGGCAGGTC
>JAUWXF010000284.1 GCA_030616475.1 Desulfobacterales bacterium | reverse complement strand
TGTTCAGGTTTCAGACCCGCCTGCCAACGCCTGGGTCACACCGAGGTTACAATGCCCGCATACACGGCAATGGCGGGCAGGTCTCGCGTTTGTCGCTCCTGACACCTGACACCTGACACCTGACACCTGACACCAAAAAGTAGGAACAAAAGAACTTATCTCTTGGCGCCCGCATCCTTGATAAGTGTAAACCGAGGAATGGAGGATGCCAAAATGATGATTGAAAATCGAAGATTCTTTTCCGCCGCAGGCGGATCAATCGACAATCGACAATAATCAATAATCAATCCTAATGACCAATGACGAGTGACTAATATGGAAACAATCCTCATTGTAGACGACGAAAAAAACTACCTTGTGGTTCTGAGCGCCTTTCTGTCGGGGGAGGGGTATGAAACACTGACAGCCGACAGCGCCCAGCAGGCCCTTGAGATTGTGGAGACCACAGAGCTTGATCTGGTCCTCACAGATATGAAGATGCCCACCATGGACGGCATAGAACTTCTCATGCGGATCAAGGAAAAGGCCCCCGACCTGCCGGTGGTCATGATGACGGCATACGGAACGGTGGAAAACGCCGTAGAAGCCATGCAGTTGGGCGCCTTCAACTTTATCATGAAGCCATTTCACAATGAAACAATGAAGCAGATCGTGGACAAAGCGGTTCGCACTTACAGTGTCTTAAAGGAGAACCGGCGTCTTGTCCAGGCATTAGAAGACCGCTATTGTTTTGACAACATTGTCGGCAAAAGCAAGCCCATACAGGCGGTATTTGATACCGTTCAGAAGGTGGCACACACCAAGGCCACAGTATTGATTACGGGCGAGAGCGGCACCGGTAAGGAACTGATTGCAAAGGCGATTCATTTCAACAGCCCTCGCCGCAACAAACCCTTTGTGGCGGTCAGTTGCGCGGCCCTCACCGGGACACTGCTGGAAAGTGAGCTCTTCGGTCACGAAAAGGGAGCCTTTACAGGGGCCACTACCATGAAAAAAGGCCGGTTTGAGCTTGCAGATGGAGGAACCTTGCTTCTGGATGAGATCGGTGAAGTGCCGGCTTCTGTGCAGGTAAAGCTCCTGCGGGTGCTGGACGAGATGAGCTTTGAGCGGGTGGGAGGTACCAGAACCATTGCTGTGGATGTGCGTTTGATTGCAGCCACAAATAAGGACCTCAAGGCAGAGACAGAACAGCACCGCTTCCGAGAAGATCTCTATTTCCGCCTGAACGTGGTTCACATCAAACTGCCCCCCTTGAGGGAGCGATCCGAAGACATCCCCCTTTTGGCAGCCTACTCTGCAACAAAATTTGCCCGGGAATCGAACAAAGGAGAAATAACCTTCTCCCCTGAAGCCATGCGCTTTTTATGTAATCATCGCTGGCCCGGGAATGTGAGGCAGTTTGAGCATGCCATTGAGCGGGCCGTGCTCTTCAGCAAAGGCAACGAGATCACCATGGACGACCTGCCCAAAGACCTGGTGAGTTTTGCAGATCTTGAAATTCCAATAGACTGGCAAAAGCTTTCCAATCTTCCCGGAACGCTGGACGCCATAGAGAAGAAACTGATTCAGAAAGCCCTTTCCCTGTCGAATAATGTGCAGTCTCGGGCAGCCAATCTTCTTGGCATTCCCCGTAACAACCTGCACTATCGCCTGAAAAAGCACAATCTTCTGTAGGTCCCCGATTTAGCTCATAGCTCATAGCTGACGGTTAGAGACCTTTGAATAATTGCAGCAAGTTGTAGAACTTCCGGGGGATCTGGTGAGATAGTGGGGAAACGGAATGCTGGATTTGGTGTACAGAAAGTTGGCATCCCTGCTTATCATCTATGATATCAACTGGTTAAGTGGACCCGAGGGCTACCTTGTACAAAAAGTTGACACTTGGCAGGATTCTATGTAGAATCAACTGGTTAAAGACTATTTCGCCACAGTCTGTACAAAAATGTGTACGAATCGGTCAGTGTTCAGGGGCTCAAATAGCCACCAACCGAAGCGGTTTTAGTCCCCTCAAGTCGAGCCGTCAGAAATTCTTTTAGGTGTTATTCGTAACAAACCAAGGCGGTTAGCCCTTTGCCCCACCCCTGTGGTGCCAGCCAAAATGAAATCCCCCCTCGAACATCACAGTTTGGCATGATTGTTGCGGAACTAATAGGCAACCGCCGTGAAGAAATTTCTTCATCGGCTTTCCTCCTGCTTGGGGCTAATCGCGATGGTCGCGATTAGCCTCTTTTTTTGAGGATTACCTGCACGAATTCGGATTGCGGATTGCGGATTTAGAGGAGTGGAGCGCTTGACCTGTGACCGCACATTTGAAGGGAGCTTTCTCCATAAAAAAGGCCGCCAAGATCGGCGGCCTTTTTGCTCTGTCGCCTTGAGCTATGCTACGGCAGGACAGGCACTAGTACATTGTTTCATGAATTCTGCATTTCAAAATGGCAATTTGAAATAATACTGTATTTCATCCATTTTGCACCAGTATTGAATTCCGAAATCCGAATACCCGCCTGCCAACGCCTGAGACAGCATTCAGCTTATGTGCCGGCATCTCTGGCAATGGCGGGCAGGTCGAAATCCGAAACAAATTCAAATGACAGAAATCTCAATGACAAAAACGGAAAGGGACACCACCAGACCGCATTTGTTTTGAATTTCGAACATTTGGATTTTGATATTGTTTCG
>JAUWXF010000353.1 GCA_030616475.1 Desulfobacterales bacterium | reverse complement strand
TACGTTGGCGGCCGCTCCTACATCTACCGCTCCTTCGACAACGGAGACTCGTGGTCCAACGGGGGCTACACCGGCACCATGATCAACCTGCACAACTGCCTGGTCGATCCCACCGATCACTCCATCCTCTACATGGGCGGCTTCGGCGCTGGCCACTGGCCCCGCTGCCTTTACCGTTCCTCCGACCATGGCGCCACGTGGGTCAACCTCAGCGACACCGAGGACCAGGTCATCGCCATCTCGCCCTACACTGCAAATCTGTGGATCGACCCCACTCAACACCAGTTTCTCAGGGTCTTGCAGGCCAATCACGTCTGGACCAGCCCCGACTCTGGTGCCAACTGGGACGACTGGGGATCCACCCAGATCTACGTCGCCAGGCACACCGCCCTCTGGGAGAACCCATCTCGGCTCTACCTGGCCCGCCACACTTCCGCGCCAGGACCGCCCCCAAGCGAACTCAATCACGTCATCTTCGTCTCCGACACTCACGGCATCTACATGGAAGGAAAGGCCGGAGCCAACGCCTGGCACTTCGAAGGCATGGGCGACAGCATCCCATACAACTGCGGCGGCCTCTGCAATCAAGGCATGATCCTCTTTCCACCTTACTGAACCGCCCTATTGAAGCCACCACAGCCTGCCGATACCTACACTGAAAGGAACGCTCCCATGAAACCCGACCCGACCCGACCAGCGCCTGCCGACTGGCCCATCGAGCACCCCTGGCTCTACATCTACACGGTGATCAGCGCCATGCTGCTCATCTTCCTAGGCATCGTCTACCTGGCCGACTGCCTCAAGGCGGTGCTCCCATGAAACGCGATCGGCAAAAGTACCCCAGCCTCAAGCTCTTTGCCGAGCCAGGCGACTTGCTCATGATCCAGGCCCCGCTCCCCGACTTTGCCGACACACTTCCGATCCTTCTCAGCGTTCGGGGTCAAGGGACCGCGAGGGAGCGCGCGGCTCCCTCGACCCCCCCGGGGAAACCCGCCAATGACAAGTAACACCGTGCCCGCCATGCTAGACGCCGTTCTGGATCCCCTCAACGACCTCCAGGAGCAGGTCCAGGCGGCCCTTCTCCTGGCTCAGCGCAACCGGCTCCCGCCCGCGTTCATCGACACCCTCGCAGGCGCCGTCGCCCACATCGAGCATACCTG
>JAUWXF010000266.1 GCA_030616475.1 Desulfobacterales bacterium | reverse complement strand
CACGGCAATGGCGGGCAGGTCTCGCGTTTGTCGCTCCTGACACCTGACACCAAAAAGTAGGAACAAAAGAACTTATCTCTTGGCGCCCGCATCCTTGATAAGTGTAAACCGAGGAATGAAGGATGCCCAATTTAGCCTATTTCGTCGCCAGACGGAATACACCGTCCCATTTTTCACCGGGAGCTACCGGCGAATTTTCTTTAAATGCCTTGCAGCGCTGAATATAGACTTCAGATGGTGTGGTTTTGCCGTCGGGCACCCGTTCGATCTTGAGGGCTTCATTAAACTTAGCAACAGCTTCGTCCCATTCCATCTTGAGGTAATGCTGCATGCCCTCGTCGAAGACCTTAAAGAGCTCTTTCTCCTGATCGCTAAGATCTCCCTTCATGGCGCAGACTTCGTAAACCTTGACGGGCTCTGACTTGCCCACAACGGTGATGTTGTCGATCATGCGGGCTTCCACCATGTCCATGATTCTTTTCTTTTCGCCGTTGTGGTTGAATTCTAAGTCCAGTGTGTACTCGCTTACCAAGGTGTAAACGCCGTACTGCTTGCCGGCTGCTTCCAGACGGGCCGCAATGTTGACAGGGTCTCCCATCATTGTGTAGTTCATGCGCATAGAGCTTCCCATGTTGCCTACGACTATTTCTCCAGTGTTGATACCGATCCGCATTTTCATCTGGTGAACATTCTTGGGCCATTTGTCTCCGGGAGCCCACTCTTCGGGAGGCAGGTTCTTGGTATTGCGATTGGGCTCGTCGGGGGACTGTTTTTCATTCCGCCACTTCTCTCGGAGCTCAAGGAGCTTATTCTGCATGGCCACAGCGACACGGGTGGCCGTGAATCCGTGATCGGGGAGCTCCATAGGGGCACCAAAAAAGGCAAGGATCGCATCACCCTCATATTTGTCCAAGGTACCTTTCTCGCTGATGAGAATATCTGTCATGGCGGAGAGATATTCGTTGAGAAGTTCGACCAGTTGATGAGCCGTGAGTTTTTCCGAAAAAGTGGAAAAACTCTCGATGTCGGTAAAATAAGCGCTTATGGACCTGGCTTCACCGCCGAGCTCGGGCATGGTCTTGCTCTTGTGCATGGCCTCGATTAGCTCGGGTGAAAGGTAGTTTTGGAATGTAGCTTTAAGGAACTTTTTGTCTCGCTCTTCGGTAAGGTACTTGTAGACTGTCAGGCACACGTAAGTCAGGACAAGAACGACGCCCGCGGGATAGACAATGTTCAGCCAGGCGCCCTGGTGACTGAACAGATACTGGCACAGGAGTATATAGGACACAAGCAATCCGATGGTCACGGCCGTCCCGGGCAAGGCCCGAAGGCGCGGAACCACCAAACCGACGATAAGGCCGAGCAGGACCATGGCCGCCAGGTCAAAGAATCTTGCCCACTCAGGGCGCTGGACAAAATCCTGGTGAAGGATGTTATCGATGATGTTGGCATGAATCTCAAGACCCGGGAATACGTTGGAAAAAGGCGTAACGCGCAAGTCGTATATGCCGATGGCGGTGGCACCAACCAGAACAATCTTGTTCTTAAAGGTTTCCGGGGGCATCCTGTGGTGGAGAATATCAGTGATAGATATGTGCGGAAAGGTCTTGGCGCTGCCGCGATAGTTCACCATAAGGCGGCCGAACTCGTTCGTGGGTGCTGTCAGTTTGCCGATCTGTAACTTCTGAACCCCGTAGTCGGCTATGACGGGTGTGGGGGCCCGACGCGTATAGGCCCGAAGGGCTTGCACGGAAAGGGGAGCATAAAGGTGTTTCCGGCATCGGAGAACCAAAGGGACCCATCGGACACTACCATCCTGATCAGGAAACATGTTAAAATAGCCTGAATACCGGGTAGACCCGGCAAAGATCGCTATGTTGGACTGGGGCATATAGGCCTCTTGGAGCCGGACCCTTTGGGCTTGATCTGATGTGTAGCGAATCATGGAGTAGCGTGAGGTTTTTGCATTTTTGATCTGAGCTTTGACGATGTTTTCGTCTAAGTGCTCGAGTCCTTCCGGGGTCATTTGAAAGAAGTACCCCAGCACTACCTTGGCCTTTGAGGTCTTGATGGCTTCGGCAAAGATCAGGTCATTATCTGCCCGCTGCCTGGCCTGCTTCAGGTAGGCATCAAGCTTGTCATCTCTTATACCAAGGCTTTCTACCACATTTTCAAAATTGATGACCGCCTCTACAGTGCTGTTCTTGTCAGGCTCTAAGAAGCCAACATCAAAGGCAATGACCTTGGCGTCGCTTTCAGACAGTATGCGGACCAGTTCAGCAAATTTGGACCTGGGCCAGATCCATTTTCCTTGCTCCTGTAAGCTCTTTTCGTCGATTACCGCCAGGACCACCTCTGGCCCAGGGGTCACCGGACCCCGGGAAAGAAATCTCAGGTCAACCGTCTTCAACTCCATGAGGTCCAGGAAGGGCACACCCCAGAGATAGGCCGCCATCCCCAGCAGAATGATGCCGATGGTGATGGTTGCGGCATTGATCCTGAAGAGCGTTTTCATGATTACGTCACGTCTCGGAATTTCTACAACTGGTTGTAATCATATATCTTTCAGTGGTGCTTTTCTGTCCTAATCAATATGGAATGATGGAATAGTGGAATAATGGAATAATGGGAAAAAAGTGGAAGAGGATCATTTCTTAATTGCTCTTATACCTCTTAACCCAACATAGCGCAAAGCTTCACTGCGTGCCCAATATTCCATCATTCCACTATTCCCTGGCCCAGACCGGGTTTTTCTTTCGGAGGCATTGTCCAACTTCTGTCGCGCCAGGGCGGGCCAATTGTGAGCGAAGCGAACTAAGTTCCTTGTTGGACTGGCCTGACCCCATGCGGCAACCATAGGAGATGTAAGCAGGAAAGTCAAGCTAAAGCTTTATTTTTATTGACACTATCGATGTATGCGGGTAGAGTGGGACCCAACTTGAGACCACCGTTTGTTCACGGGTTGCGAATTACCTGTTGGATGACAAATGAATCGAATGCGGAATGCAGAATGAGAGAGAAGGCATCCTTCATTCCTCGGTTTACACTTATCAAGGATGCGGGCGCCAAGAGATAAGTTCTTTTGTTCCTACTTTTTGGTGTCAGGTGTCAGGTGTCAGGAGCGACAAACGCGAGACCTGCCCGCCAT
>JAUWXF010000358.1 GCA_030616475.1 Desulfobacterales bacterium | reverse complement strand
ATTATCGCAGTTAACCACGCCCTTCATCGCCTTCTGGTGCCAAGGCATCCACCGTACACCCTTTTCGACTTGACCGTCAAAAATAGATATATTCAAATGTCTTACTACCTTATACACTCTCTATTTGTTTTTAAAAGAACTAATTAGTCGTTAGCCAGAAAGACAGGCTAGACACCTGTCCTACTAACGACTAAATACTATTCACTATATACTGATTATCCTATACGCTAAACACTGTACACTATTAGGGGGTATACAATACGCCCCTACATCTTTTTGTTTATATCTCGTATCTCGTTCTGTGTTTCTTTACGCGATACGCAATACTCAATACGCGATACGAATAATTGGTGGAGATGAGCGGGATCGAACCGCTGGCCTCCGCCGTGCAAGGGCGGCGCTCTCCCAGCTGAGCTACATCCCCATATTAATTCGTCGCACATATCTCGTATCTGGTATCTCGTAAGAGAAAAAGAATAGTTTATTCGTTGGTTAATAGTCTCTAGTATATGGTACTTAATTAAAAGCTTATAGAGAAAAACTAAAAACTATAATTTAAAATTTAAAATTTTCTTGGTATTGTTAGTCGTAGGGGTCGAATTTATTCGACCCGGATCATTTCGATAATTTCACTAGCGGGCTTGATAAATCAAGCCCTTACATCTTTTTATTCCTGTCTTACGCGATATGCAATACGAGTAAATGGTGGGCCTTCCTGGAGTTGAACCAGGCACCTCACGCTTATCAGGCGTGCGCTCTAACCAACTGAGCTAAAGGCCCCTATTTAGTCGTTAGTGAATAGTCATTAGTATTTAGTGTGAAAGTAATAACTGTATAGCTTAATTTGACATTTTGAAGACAGGCGATAAACCTGTGCTACTAACGACTAGATACTACTCACTATTCACTAAAACAAGTACCCAACCAGAATGATCGACCAATTTTTTACTCCTTAGAAAGGAGGTGATCCAGCCGCACCTTCCGATACGGCTACCTTGTTACGACTTCACCCCAATCGCCAGCCATACCTTCGGTACCTGCCTCCCGGCACTCAACTAAATACACT